>JACZTW010000187.1 GCA_022573485.1 Planctomycetota bacterium | reverse complement strand
GGGGATGTGTGCAACGGTTCGGAGACGTGCCAGGCAGGCAACTGCGTTTCGGGTACGCCTTTGGACTGCGACGACGGCGATGCTTGCACGAACGATTCGTGCACCGATGGCGAATGTGTGCATGACCCGATCGATTGCGAGGATGGCGACGCTTGCACCTTAGACGGTTGCGATCCGGATACCGGTTGCACGCACGACCTGATCGATTGCGCGGACGAAGACCTCTGTACGACGGACACATGCCAGGACGGCGAGTGCCTTCACGCGCCGATCGACTGTGACGACGGCGATCTCTGCACGCAAGACTCCTGCTCGAATGGAGTTTGTGAACACAACGCCATCATTTGCCCTGAGGACCAGTTATGCGCTGACGGCGTGTGTGCGTCGATCGTTCAACTGGATCCCGACGACCCCTGTGGGGATGATGCCGAATGCGGTCCGAATGAGATTTGCGTCGAGGATGAATGTCTGCCTCAGGAATGTAGTTGCGGGGAGGATTCACCGCTGATGGGGGCCATCATGTTCTGTGGTCTGTTCTTCATGCGACATCACTTGAGTTTGCGACGACGACAACGACTGCACAGACGACGAGTGAATTGACGACGGTCCCGTGCAACAAAGATTCCTAACCGCTTTAATTTTTTAATTTTTTGGCGATGACCGCACACGTTGAAAAGGCATTAAAGGGGTCAGGAATCTTTGTTGGGCCTAATCCCATTTGTGATCACGAACTCCGATAGTCGTCGCCCTCGGGCGTACACTGCAACAAAGATTCCTGACCCCTTTAATCCTATGACCCCTTTAATCTTTAATCGACCCTTTTAGTCTTTAATCTCACGACTCGCGTCGGTAGAAACTATTTGAACTCGCAACGGAGTATCTTGTTCGATGGCGATGACGACACTTTCGACGACGATCGACGCGGGCAATGCCGGTCGTGTTGATCTCGTGGTCCGACAGCGATTGGGGGCCTCGCGCAGCCAGGTTCGCGGGCTGGTCGATCACGGCTGCGTTTCGATCAACGGCGGATCGTGCGAAACCATTGCCGCTCCCGTCGCTGCCGGAGACATCGTTTCGATTCGCTATGATCCGACGCAGCGCTATCACGAGAAAAAGAAACGCCAGGACGATCGCACATTTAGCGTTTCGTTCGAGGACGACCATTTGATCGTCGTAAACAAGTCTGCCGGGCTATTGACCGTGCCAACCGACAAGAACGAAAGCAACACGCTCGTTGAACGCGTGTCGATCTACCTCAGCCATTCGCGTCGAATACGAGAGGCTTGGGTCGTCCATCGGCTGGACCGAGACGTGAGCGGCTTGCTGGTCTTCGGCAAGCACAAACCGATTGCCGATCGATTGATCGCGCAGTTCAAACGGCGAAAGCCGCAGCGCGTGTACGCGGCGATCGTCGCCGGCGTGATGTCCAGGGCCGACGGAACGTTTCGTTCGCATTTGGCTACGGGCAAGAGCCTCGAGCGCTTCTCCACCCGGCCCTCGCGAAAGACGGAGGAGGCGATCACTCATTATCGCGTGCGGGGTCGAATGTCAGACACAACGCTCGTCGAAGTGACCTTGGACACCGGCAAGCGAAACCAGATTCGCGTTCACTTTGCCGACGCGGGGCATCCGGTTCTAGGCGATCCTCGCTACAAGACTAAGCAGGCCATGCATCCACGATGGATTCGCAAGCGAATCGCTCTGCACGCCAAGTCACTCGGCTTCGAGCACCCGGTCACGGGCCAAGCAATGACATTTGAATCACCCCTGCCTGCGGTGATGGAGAAATTCCTGGCGGGGAGCCGATGACCGAACCATTGAGCATATACGTTTGCTTCGAACCGGAACGACAAGCGTATGCCGAGCGTCTGGACAGTTGGCCTTGGACGAACGAGGATCTGGACTTCTATAACCGTCGCGTCAGCATCGCGGTGGACAGCCGTGAGGCTGAACCGATCAAAGTGTGCTTGCGACAGCAGATCGAGCAGGCGGACGTAACGGTGTGCGTGATTGCGGCAACTACGTGCGGTGACCCCTGGATCGCCTGGGAACTCGAAGCCTCCAAGAGCGAACCCGACCCGAACGGGTTGGTTGGCGTCACGCTGCATGAGTTCGACAAGCATCCACCGGCGATGGTCGATTGCGGAGCGATATTCGTTGCGTTCAAACGTGATTTGGTCGAGCGGGCTGTTCGGTGGGCCTTGACCGACAAGCACACCTCGGATGACTTCGGGCTGAGGGATTTCTGACGAAGGAAATCGACTGAGCGATGAGTACGACTGAAGACATCCCGGAAGACTTCATGAAATTCACGATCGAGCACGTCGAACGTCTGGAAGACCGGCTCATCATCAGTTATGACGGGCGCATCTTCGGCGGCGTGATGCTCGATGTGCTGGAGGAGGAAATCTCGTCGGCCATCCGCAACGGTGCGGAGCTGATCGCCCGCTACCACACCTCAGAAACGGGGCACCCGGGGCAGGTGGCTCATATGCTCGTCCGCCATCCTGATGGCGGCGGCTGGGCCGAAATCTACGCCGACTGGGAGTAATTTCCGCAGCGCTGTCCTTACAGCTCAGAAACTTGAATCCGATCTTGCGCCAGCGCGGCGGAGCTGCTTGACGAAAGCCCATCCTCAGCATCTCTGCTCAACAATTTCATGCTCTTCTGCACCGTGTCCTCTGAGAGTTGCCCACGTTGGGCGAGGGCGGTCACGACTGCGAATGAAATCGCTTTGGCGTCCACGCCGAAGTAGGCCCGTAAGGCTTCGCGCGTGTCGCTCCGGCCGAAACCGTCGGTGCCCAAGCTGACCAAGCGGCCCCCAAGCCAAGAGGCAATCTGGTCCGGCACGTTGCGAACATAATCCGACGCGGCAATGATTGGATCGTCGTCACCGCCGACCATTTCCAGCAAATAAGGAGTGCGCGGCGTCTGGCCGGGATGCGTGGAACTCCAGCGATCTGCCGCAACAGCATCACGTTGCAGCTCCGTATAGCTCGTAACGCTCCACACGTCCGAAGCAATTCCGAACTCCCCTGCCAGCAGCTCGTTGGCCTTCAACACTTCGTTGAGGATCGCCCCGCTCCCAAACAGATGGACGGAGGGTCGGCCGTCGGAATTCTCGGCAGCTTTGTACAAATAGAGGCCTTTGAGCACACCCTCGTCGCAGCCTTCAGGTTTGGGTGGCTGAACGTACGGTTCGTTCTCCAGCGTCATGTAGTAAAAAATATCTTCACGATCTTCGTACATCCTCTTGATGCCGTCTTGCACGATGATGGCCACTTCATGTGCGAATGCAGGATCGTAGGAAATGCAGTTGGGCACGGTCGAAGCGTGCAGCAGACTGTGGCCATCCTGGTGTTGCAGGCCCTCGCCGGCGAGTGTCGTTCTCCCGGCGGTGCAGCCGAGTAGAAAACCCTTCGACCTCATGTCCGCAGCAGCCCAGATGCTGTCGCCAATGCGCTGGAAACCAAACATCGAATAGAACATGAAGAACGGGATCATGTCGATTCCGTGTGTAGCGTAAGCGCTTCCCGCGGCCATGAACGAGGCCATCGAGCCCGCCTCTGTGATCCCCTCCTCGAGGATCTGGCCGTCCTTGGCCTCGCGGTAGTGCAACAGAAGATGAGAGTCCACCGGTTCATAAAGCTGCCCGGTGTGGGCATAGATGCCATGCTTGCGAAAGAGCGCGTCGAGCCCGAACGTACGGGCCTCGTCGGGGACGATCGGGACAATCAGCTTTCCTATTTGCGGGTCGTCCATCAAGCGCGCCAGCAGGCGGACGAAGGCCATCGTCGTCGAAGCCTTGCGATCGCCGCTGCCCTTGAAGAATTCTTTGAAGATCTCCTTCGATGGGCCATCGAGAGGATCGATCTTGACCACGCGGCTGGGTACGAACCCGCCCAGCGATTCTCTGCGATCGAGGATGTATTGGACGACGTCGCTGTCCTCTCGAGGTCTATAAAACGGAGCTTCTGCCAACTGCTCGTCGGTGATGGGAATATCGAATCGATCGCGAAACTGGCGCAGTTCATCCTCGTTCAGCTTCTTTTGCTGGTGGGTGATATTTCGTCCCTCGCCGGCTTCACCCAGCCCATACCCTTTTACCGTCTTGGCGAGAATCACCGTCGGGGCGCCTTCATTCAGCATCGCTTTGTGATAGGCGGCGTTCACTTTGATCGGATCGTGTCCGCCGCGGCGCAAGTTGTACAATCGCTCGTCGGAATAGGACTCAACCAGCTTCGTCAACTCAGGATAAGCGCCGAAGAAGTTCTCGCGGATATACCCGCCGTGCTCGACGATGTATTTCTGATACTCGCCGTCCACGACCTCACCCATGCGCTGCACCAGCAGCCCGCTGTCGTCCGCCTCCAGCAGCGGATCCCAACTGCTGCCCCACACGACTTTAATGACATGCCAACCTGCGCCACGGAACGCGGCTTCGAGTTCCTGGATAATGTGGCCGTTCCCCCGCACCGGGCCGTCCAGGCGCTGCAAGTTGCAATTCACTACAAATATCAGGTTGTCCAGATTCTCCCGAGAGGCCAACGTGAGAGCGCCCAGCGTTTCGGGTTCGTCCGTCTCACCGTCGCCCAGGAAGGCCCACACCTTCGATTTGCTCGTATCGCGAAGGCCGCGATCGTGCAAGTAGCGGTTGAACCGGGCCTGATAGATCGCGCTGATCGCCGCCAAGCCCATCGAGACCGTGGGAAACTCCCAGAACTCGGGCATCAACCAAGGATGGGGATACGAGCTCAATCCGCCGCCAACCTGGAGCTCTCGCCGGAAGTTGCGCATTTGTTGCGTGGTGATGCGTCCTTCCATGAATGCCCGAGCATAGACACCCGGAGAGGCGTGGCCCTGAAAATAAATATGATCCCCGCCTCCCTCGGCGTTCCTGCCCTTGAAGTAATGGTTGAAACCGACTTCGTAGAGCGTCGCAGCCGAGGCGTAAGACGAAATGTGCCCGCCGATCCCCTCGGACGCGCGATTGGCCCGCACCACCAATGCCATCGCGTTCCAACGGATAATGCTCTTGATCTTCCGCTCCAGTTCGCGATCACCGGGAAACGCAGGCTGCTCATCGATCGGGATCGTGTTGATGTACGGCGTGTTGGCCGTGAACGGCATCACCGCCCCGTGATGATGGCCGCGATCCACCAGCTTGTGAAGCAAGAAGCGCGCTCGGGCCAGTCCGGTGCGCTGCACGACGGCGTCGAACGAGTCGATCCATTCGGTCGTTTCCTGAGGGTCGATGTCCGAGTTGTGCGGTTGTGGGGATTTCATCGCGATCGCGGTTGCTCCGGCGCGTTACATTGCATGCTGTCTTGGAAGAGTTATACTAGCACTGAACCTCTTTTGCCAGTTTTTTGGGAGGTTTTGCCATGCAAAGGGACGAACGATTCTCCGAGGCGATAAAGAAGATCGACGCTGCCAACCAAGAGGATCCGCGATCCGAAATGGTTGATGGCCGCCCGCAGCCACGCGAGCTGCTCTTCGCACAACGCGTTTACCAATGGGTAGAGCAGCTAGCGGAGGACCCCTCCGAAGAGTTGCTGCTGGCCGCTCGCGCCCATACGCTGCGGCGGTGGATGATTCCGCGAGATCGCTATCCGATGACCACCGTCGGATACCACCAATGGCGTAATGCACTGGCCCAATTTCATGCCGATGAGGCGGAAACGATTCTCCACGCCGCCGGCTACCCAGCCGAGCAGATCCAGAGCATCAGAGATTTCATCACCAAGAAGAACTGGCCCGAAAACAAGGAGGCCTGCGTGCTTGAGGACGCCGACTGCCTCGTCTTCTTGGAGACCAAGCTGTCGGACTACATCGACGATTGGCAAGACACCAAAACGCTCCGCATACTCCAGCGCACAATCCGCAAGATGACGCCCGAAGCTCGAACGCGAGCGTTCCAACTCAAACTGGGGGAGCGTGAGCGCGAGCTCGTACACCGCGCTGCAAATCCTGCAACAGAATAATCGAACGCGAAGTCGCGCGCGGCCGCGACCTCAAAGTCCGGCACCAAGCCGAACCTGAAATAAGTATTGCATCCCCCGAACTGCCCGCCAGGTAGGAGACGCGGATGTTGGGCCTGCCATCGGTATCGTTCCGCCGGACCGACCGTATGTCGCCGTTGGCCACTCCCACAACCAGCCAGTATAATCATGGTCCTTATCTCAATGGCCGAAGGGCCCGAGGACAGACCGATGCCATCGGAACGCCATAAGAAGATCACCGACTTATTCCGTGCCGCGTGCGAGCTTAAGCCAGAAGCCCGGGCGTCGTTTCTCGATGGAGCTTGCGGAGGCGATTCCAAGCTGCGGGCGGAAGTCGAAGCATTGCTTGCCCAGGACAAAGAACACCCCAGCTTCCTGGAGAATGTTGCGCCGGACGAGGGTCAACACGCACGCCGACCGAAAAAGCAAGCCGAGGACGGCGTCTCGCCAGACGCCACCAAGGGAATTGGCGACACTCACGCTCCGCTATCCATCGCAATCGAAGGCTACGACATTGTTCGCGAACTGCAGCGCGGTGGGCAGGGCGTGGTCTATCAGGCGGTGCAGCGCTCGACCAAACGGAAGGTGGCCATTAAAGTGCTGCTCGAAGGACCATACGCCTCGGAGTCAGCAAAGAAACGTTTCGAGCGCGAAATCGAGCTGGTGGCACAGCTCAAGCACCCCAACATCATTCCCATCTTCCACTCCGGCAAAACGCTCGACGGACATCACTACTACGTGATGGACTACGTCCGCGGCCAGCCGCTGAACCATTACGTCCGCAACGCCAAGGCGACGCTGGAAGAAGCCCTGGCGCTGTTTGGCAAAGTATGCGATGCGATCAGCTATGCCCACAAAGAGGGCGTGATCCATCGCGATCTCAAGCCGAGTAACATTCTGGTAGACGTGGAAAGCGAGCCGCGGCTGCTGGACTTCGGACTGGCCAAGATGGTCTCCGGCCCGGTGCAGACACTGGTGTCTGTGACCGGCCAAATAATGGGCACGCTGCCCTACATGTCGCCGGAGCAGACCCGCGGCAACCCGGACGAGATTGATGCCCGCAGCGACGTCTACTCCCTCGGCGTGATCCTCTACGAGCTACTCACGGGGACGCATCCCTACCCGGTCAAGGGGGAGATGTATGAGGTGGTCAAGCACATCGCCGAGACCGAGCCGACGCCTCCGAGTCGCGCTTGGAAGAGTGACGCCGGCGTGTCGCGTAAATCGTCGGGTCGATTTCGCCCTGGGCAATGCCCGATCGACGGCGAAGTTCAGACGATCGTGATGAAGTCGCTATCCAAGGACCGCGACCGCCGTTACCAGAGCGCCGGCGACCTGGCACGAGATATCGAGAGTTACCTCACCGGTCAGCCCATCGATGCCCGCCGCGACAGCGGATGGTATGTCCTCAGAAAAACGTTGAGGCGGTACCGTGCCCTGGTATCCATTGCCGGGTGTTTTGCCCTTCTCATCACCTTTGGTCTCGTTGTATCGCTTGGCTTCTGGCGACAGGCTGCCAGGGAGCGGGACAAGGCACGCCGATTTCTTTCAAGACAGTACGTCAGCAACGGCGCGCGGCTGGTGGATGACGGCGATCTGATGGGGTCGCTAGTCTGGTTTGCCGAGGCGCTCGAGCTCGACCAAGGCGACCCAAAGCGGGAGGAGATGCACCGCATTCGCCTTGCTGCCGTCTTGAAGCGGTGTCCCAAACTCACGCGGATGCGGTTCTTGGATCACGTTAAACTAGAGAGATTTATCGCGTCCAGCGCGGACGAACGCGGCATCGTCACTATTGGTTCCAACACAGCTCGGCTGTGGGACGCTGCCGGCGGCGTGCTTATCACGCCGCCCTTGAAGCACGCCCTTCGGCTGCTGGACGCCTCGTTTAGTCCCGACGGGCGGCGCGTCGTGACCGCAAGTATGGACAAAACAGC
>JACZTW010000186.1 GCA_022573485.1 Planctomycetota bacterium | reverse complement strand
GGACAGGATTAAGCCGATGAACACGCCGCACGGATCGATTGATCGTCGACGCTCTGGAACCCATCCCGTTTGGTGGGTGATCGCGGTGAGCCTTGTTTTCATCGCGCTGAACATGACGTTCCGAGACGGATCGACCGTCGAACAGGCACTGGGGCAGAACGTCCGCTGGGCGGGCTCCCGGGGCATATTCGCCTTCACGGGACCGCTGTCGCCTTCGACGCACGGCGTATTCATGGTCGATGTGGATACGGCCAATCTATGGTGCTATGAGTTGGTCAGCGTTGACGGCGTGAAGCGCCTGCGGCTGGTGGCCTCGAGGTCCTGGATTCATGATCGTCATCTGGAAGACTATAATGTAGATGGGTTGTCGCCATCCGACATCGAGGCGATGGTGAACGAACAACGGGCCCGAGTGAACGCAGGGGGTCACCTGCAGTCCACAGGGGGCAATCCGTAGTATCCAAATATGAGGACAGGAGCAAATGGCACAGCAGTTTTATAGCACAGAAGAAGCCCTGGAAAAACTGGGCCTGAGTGCAGACGAACTCAAGCAATTGGTTCGCGATGGGCAATTGCGCGAGTTTCGCGACGGCAGCCAGATCAAGTACAAGGGCGAGGAAGTGGACCAATTGGCGAAGAATCTGGCCACTTTAAGCGGCAGCCTGGGCGGCACCTCGGGTGATCTCGTACTCGAGACTTCAGATGAGTCTTCGATGGGTTTGACGGGCAGTGACATGCTGACGCTCGAAGAAGCGGACCGCACCGCCGCGGACGCAGCCGTGATTGATGAGCAGAAAGAAGACACCGTCATCACCTCGGTGGGCGTCAGCGTCTTCGACGACGAAGAGGGTCCTGAAGACGCCGATCCTGGTGCCGTAACCGTTGTGGCGGAAAAGGATACGACCGGGAGCAGCATGTCACTGGAGAGTCTCAGCAGCAGCGGAACCGCAGGAGGCAGCGGCAGCGGACTGCTGGACCTCACTCGTGAGTCGGACGACACTTCGCTCGGCGCAGAGCTGCTGGACGAAATCTATACCGAGGATCAGGAATCGGGCATGCCGGACATGGGCGAAGCCACCCGGGCCGGCCTGGACGCCCCGACGGAAGAAGAAGGCGAAACAGCGCCGGAGCTGGAGGCGCCCGTCGCCGCGGCCCAGCCCATGCGCAGTCCCGTCGTGGTTCAGGCAGGGGCGGGTGCAATCGATACCGCCATCGGCGGGGCTATGGTCGGCGCCGTGGTCAGCCTGGGCGTTGCGGGCGTCGCCATATCGGCCAACATGCAGGGCGTAGTGCCCAGCTTTGTGCAGACCTTGTATCAAAATATGCCGATCTTCGGCGGTGCCCTCGGGGGTATCACGCTGGTGGGGTTCTTCATCGGTTTTGTCGTGGGCAAACGGGGGGCGCGCTGACGCGCCACCGCACGTCCTGCGGCGTTCGCGCTCGGCGGCAAAACTCGCCTCGCGTCACCAAGCTCAGACATTCACCTCCTGTGATTTTCTGCGCACATTATTCTTCGACGACCGCCACATTTCGTTGCGGTTCATGCAAGTGTCGGATATAACACGTTCACAGGTAACGGGCGCTGCGCGGACTGCACGATTGGCGGCCGCAGCCTTGATGTGTCAGTCACTGAACCGAAATAGGCATCAGGCCCCAGATCTGTTTCAAGGGACGAAACCAAACCGACTCGGCTGGGAAACGCAATAAGGAGATTTGTGATGAGACTCATGCCCACCACCCTCGCCATCCTGCTCGGATCGATTCTCGTCGGCTGCGTGGCGCAGGCCGACTATGATCAACTCATGGTGGCCAACAAGGCGGCGCTGGCCGAGAAGGAAGCCTCTGAGCAACGCGCCCTCGATGCGGAAATCCAGGCCGACGCGTTACGCACGCAGTTGCTGTCCCGTGAGCAAGCCCTGGCCGCCAGCAAAGCGTTGATCGACAACCTCAAAGGTGAGAACGACCAGCTTGACGCAGCTTTTGCCACCATGCGGGACGTGGTCAAGGGTGTTGATTTCTCGCCGCAGCGACCCTTGATCATTCAAACACAACTGCCGCCGGCCTTGGACAACGCGCTGCGGGCCTTCGCCGCATCCCACCCGGATGCCGTGGAGTACGATTCCTCCCGCGGCATGGTCAAATGGAAGTCCGATTTGCTCTTTGCGTCTGGCAGCGATGTGGTCCGAGAGGATGCCAAGAGCACGTTGCGCAGCTTTGCCGGCGTGATCAATACCGTGGAGGCCAGCAATTTTGATATCGTCGTGGCCGGCCACACCGACGACGACGCTATCAGGCACTCCCGCGCCAGGCACCCGACAAACTGGCACTTGTCCGCACACCGCGCCATCGCCGTGTCGCAGCAGTTGCTCGAGGCCCAGATCAATCCGGCGCGCCTCGCGGTAGTGGGATACGGTGAGTACCGCCCGTTTGTGTCAAATACGGGTGACCAAAATAAGGCCCTCAATCGCCGCGTCGAGATTTACATTAGCGGCCGGCCCACGACGGCCGCACAGAAGCAACCCACGATCGGCGAACCGCAGAAGTAATTCTCATCCGCCATCAAACAGTTTTCCGATCAGGCCCGGTTTGCACGCGTTGCAAACCGGGCCTGATCTTTTTATTCTGGCAAGTGCATGCAGGAGTGCTGTTTGTGGATGACGACCGCGACATCAAGCAGAAGATGCTCGAAATGGTGAAGCTGCTCCCCCCCGAGCAACTGGCTGAGCTGAACGACGCCATCCGCGACGCCCTCATCTCCGCAGCCGGCGGCCAACCTTCGCGCTACGCCATCAACGAAGTGGTGTGCCTCTCGCAAGACGAAGCGCGCCGCATCTGCGAAAAGATCGGCCTGAATTGGAGAACCGCAGAGACGGATCCGACAGATCCCGTCGAGTGAGTTCTCCTCGCAATCCTCAACGAAACAAGAACTTATTGATGTTTCAATAGCGAGCTAAACAAGGAGCCGCAGGCTTCAGCCTGCGCGAGGCCCCATGCAGGGTTGATTCATCTATTCCCCCATTCACGCCCGTTCGGCGATCCACTCAAACATCAACAAGACGGCATCGACCCAATTCGGGGGTCTCCGCCGCACACATTTCAGGCGCGCCAGAACTCGACAACTTCGCCATGCTGCTCGAAGCCGCAAGACCGCAGCAGCGCCATACCCTCCGTGTTTTCAACGTCGATTTTGCCGCACACGGACTTCATCATCAGCCGCCGGGCCATTTCCAGCACGTGGGAGATGAGTGTCGTCGCCACCTGCCGACGGCGAAACGCGGGGCTCACGTAGAGGTTTCGGACGTCGGCGATCTCCCCAACCTGCAACAATCCGCAGCGCCCCGCCGGCTCCGCGTCGACCATGGCCACGAACACATCGAACTGCGCGTGGTCCAACCGCCGTTCAGCGAGATCCGCTTCCCGGTCATCCTGGTGAAGGCTGCGAAAGGCTTTCCGCATCGCCCGGGCCGGCAGGACGCGTACGCTCGGATCGACGGGCAGAGTCGGCCAGGCCGACAAGCCCATCGCCGCGAGTGTTTGCTTGCGCAGGCCGTGGTCGATGAGAAAAGGCTCGATCACCGCCACCGATTGGCCCAGCGACGGTACCCAGCCGCAGCACTCCGTGCCGCAGTCGGAATAAAACTGCTCGACCTGCGCCCAGGCAGCCGGCATGGCCTCCGATTGTTCCACCCACACTTCGCGCAGAACATTGTTCTGAGCCGAGTGCGGGTATTCCACGTCGAAGAATGCGACGCCGCAGTCCAAGGTGGACTTGTCCCCGACCTGTTCGCTGAATACTTGATCCGCCCGCCGTACGGCCGATGCAATGTGGTTTATCATGTCGCAACCTCTACGTGAGTGGCTTAACCCCGAAATCAACTGCCGTCAAATTCTCAGTTCGGGCGCCGCCCGGCCCGCGCGGTTAGAATGTTCAAATCTAAGGCCGTTCTTCGGTGAATTGCGGTACAATTCTTGGCAAGCGATCAGCCGCGTCATTCGCCGTGGTTCCAACCGAACCGCGCTGGACCGTTCGGATTCTCCTCTTTACCCTCTTGATGAGGATATGAGAGGTCCGGTCTTCGGAACGGTCCGCAATGGCGAACGGACCGGCGGATTATCCCGCCGAACCTCAGCGCCAAGCTGCAGAGGCACGGATCCCGATGCCTTCTGGTTTCGACTGCGGCCCAACCAGGAACGCCGGTATTGCCGGTCGTTTGGGCGGGAGGCGAGCTTGGTTCTCGGCGGACGGATTGATTCGCCCAATCGGATTCGGATGTAAGCAACTGTAGGCGGCACCATGTCGATAATATCAGGGAGTTGATTATGGATCTGCGACTGATTCGGACTTATGCCATCGTTTGTTCGCTTGCGGCTTTGGCGTTGGAGTGCTCCGCGGTTCATGCGGGCGGCACCTTGTTGACCACCGTGCGTATTGCCACGGGGCTTCAAAGGCCGGTCGGCCTGACCGCGCCCGTTGGCGACGCGGAGCGTGTCTTCGTGATCGAGAAGCGCGGGCGGATCCGAGTCATCCAGAACAGCGTCCTGCTGCCGACGCCTTTCATGGACATTGACGCTCTCGTGGGCGGTGGTAATTCCAACAACGATGAACGCGGCCTTCTCGGATTGGCCTTTCATCCGGATTATTTCAACAATGGCTTCTTCTATGTCAACCACACAAACAACTCTTCTGATACGGCGATCGCTCGCTACACAGTGCTGGGCGACCCCGCGACGTCGAACGTCGCCGATCTCGGCAGTCGCGTGAGCTTGCTGATCATCGATCAGCCGGAGGGCAACCACAACGGCGGGTGGATCGCCTTCAGTCCCAATGACGGCTACCTCTACATCGCCATGGGCGACGGCGGCGGGGCCAACGACCAGCACCCCTTCCCCGGCAACGGCCAAAACCTCAACAACTGCCTGGGCGCGATGTTGCGCATTGATGTGGACAACGGGGATCCTTACGACATTCCGCCCGACAACCCCTTCGCCGACGGGCCGGGGGGAGCGTGTGACGAGATCTGGGCCTACGGCCTGCGTAATCCCTGGCGCAACTCCTTCGATCCGGAGAACGGCAATCTGTACATCGCCGACGTGGGCCAAAGCGCTCGCGAGGAAGTGAACTTTCAACGCGGTGACAGCACCGGCGGCGAGAATTACGGCTGGCGGTGCATGGAGGGCAATCTCTGCACCGGCCTGAGCGGCTGCACCTGCAATGACCCCTCTTTGACCCGGCCCATTCACCAGTATAGCCACGGCGGGAGTCCGTTCCGCTGCTCGATCACCGGCGGTGAACTCTACCGCGGCTGCGCCATCCCCGACCTTCAGGGCACCTACTTCTTCGCCGATTTCTGCAGCGAACAGATTTGGAGCTTGCGCATCGGCGTTCTCGGAGTCGAGGATCGTACCGCGGAGCTGGCCCCGTCCGGCTCTTCGATCGACTCCATCAGTTCCTTCGGGCGCGACGGACTGGGCGAAATTTACATTTGCGACCAGGGTTCGAGTTCCGCCAACGGCGAGATCTTCAAGATTGTCGCCGCCGACGGCAGCAACGCGTGCGTCGCGCCCTGCCCCGCCGATCTCGACGGTAACGGCACGGTCGGCGCCTTCGACTTGGCCCTGTTGCTCGGCGCCTGGGGCCCGAACCCCGGCCACCCCGCCGACTTCGACGGCGACGGCAACGTCAATGCTTTCGACCTCGCCCAACTGCTCGGCGATTGGGGGCCCTGCAAGTGATGCGCCGGACGCTACTCTGGCCCTCGTTTCGATACTGAATGCGCCGCAACCATGACCATGCATGTCCGGCTCTGCCCCGGTTGATAGTGCGCCGGCGACGCGCGAATCGGAGCCCGGAGCGCGAAAATCAGAGACGGGGCACGCTCCTGGCGCAGATCCAACGAAATGCACATCGAGAAACGAGAGCGTGCCTGTCGAATCCTATCGGCCTCGGAATGAGAGCCAGCTTTCACCGTCAAGTTGGGACCAGAAGACCTGACCGTTCAGGATGGCGCTTTGGACTGCGGGCTCTTTGCAGTGAACGGCCCAGCCGGAGAAGACGTCTTTGACATCCGCTCCCTGCTCCAGCACCGCGGCAGTGATCTCAGGATCGGTGCAGTGTCCGATGATCTCCCGAACTCCGCAGTCGGCTGCGTAGCGATCGAACGCCGGTAGGAATTCGCGAGCCCGGCCCGGGCGGCAGGCGAACTCGTGGATCCGAGCGGTGCCGCGGCGTTGTCATTGATTTGCCGGCACTGCTCGTTCGCATCGAGGCGCGAGAACCGGGGGTGATCCAGGCTGTGGTTGCCGAGTTCCATCAAGGGACTCTGGAGAAGTTTTGCAAGCTCTTCATGGTTGATGTACTCGACTCCGTTCCCCTTGAGACTGCTCGATAGGTTGGCCAACCCGGAGCGTCTGGCCAGTACCTCGGCCGGTGCGTGATGCCACAGATAGCTCGACAATGAACCGGGGCAGGACGTACCGAACACTTCCTCCAATGCTTCTTTCCGGCCTTCGCTTTCCAGTTGGGCCACGTCGTAGATCCAACAGCGCTGCCCGGTCAGGCGGGCATGATTCACGAACAGGGCGGCTGGAATGCCGTGCCGAATCAAGACCGGAACCGCGTGGTCGGCAACCGACTTCAGGCCGTCGTCGAACGTCAGTGCCAGGCAGGTCTTCGTCAGCGTGCCCGATCGAAGTCTGCGGATTCCCTCGGAAAGCGAGACGAGCTCAAAGCAACTCTTGACCCACCGCATATGATCTTCGAAGGCGCGCGGCTGGGTCCACCACGCCCAGGTCGTGGAGATAGCGCGGCGGGTTCGGATCGACCGCGTGGTACAACAGAACGATCAACGCGGGCCTGCGATCCAGCACGGATTTCGCGAAGCGGGCCCGAAGGGTGGACTGGATCGCCGGCTTGAGACCGAACACGCTTTGCAAGAATCTGGGCGTCAACAATACAGAATCCGCCAAGGCATAAGACGATGATACGCTCGTCGTTCAAGCGCATTTCAGTACTTGTGCGCGTCGTGCTGCCGGCGACCCGGCGCGCAGCCACACACGCATCTGTACTATTATCGGATCATGGAGAGCGGCTCTTAATCGTGGCGTGGAGGAAAAGCTTGACCCACGTACTCCTCGTCCTCATATCGCGCACGTCTTGATCGTGGGTTTATCGGACGTGGCCTGCGGGCGACTTCAGTAGCGGTCGACCTCCGTGTCGACCGTAAACCTTGGCGCGGATCGGGGCTGATCACGGGCAAGAGTACTTGCCCATGCCAGCCGAGCAATCGTGTCCCATGAACGGTCAACTACTACAACTCGTCTTGTGTGCGAAAGAGGTGCGCGCAAAAAGACGCGGACTGCAGGCAAGCCCACAGTCCGCATCCGAAATCATGAGTCAGTCAGCAACTCAGGAACTCAATGCCAGCGTCGCAGCCGTCTCGACGATCAGCTTGATTTGATCCTGAGCGGTTGCCAGACGCTGCTGGGCCTTCTTGCAGCAGCCGCCCTTGCTCTCGGCAGCAACGGTCGTGGCCTTGGCAGCTTTGCTGCAGGGTGATCCGCCACTCGCAACGGTTGCGGCTTTGGCAGCTCTGGACTTGCTGCAGGGTGAGCCGACGGCGGCGACGGTTGCGGCCTTGGCTTTGTTGCCCTTGTTGCAACAGGGCTTGTTGCCCTTCGCAGCAACGGTGGCCGCTTTCTTGGCTTTATCACAGTTGCCACAACAGGGCTTGTCGCCCTTGGCGGCGACGGTCGTCGCTTTGCCCTTGTTGCAGCCAGCCTTCTTGGCACCGGCCAGCGCCGCGCCGGCACCCAAAGCATGAGGGCAAGGCGAGCCGTCTTTGGCAGCGACAGTCGCAGCCGCAGCCTTGGCCTTGTTGCAGCCAGGCTTCTTGGCACCGGCCAGCGCCGCGCCCGCACGTAAAGCATACGGACAGGGCGAGCCATCTTTGGCCGCCACG
>JACZTW010000185.1 GCA_022573485.1 Planctomycetota bacterium | reverse complement strand
TTCCGTTGCGGTCGGAATCATCACAGGGCAGCGGAGTCGGCAGCCCGCCGGTGTAGCTCGGCGCTCCCTTGAACACCCCGAAATTACTATCGATGTCCCCATTGCAGAGCTGGCCACCATTGCTGCCGTCGTCGTCAGTTAAGAGCGGCTTGTAACCGTCCGGACCCGCGTCCCCGCCAGGTGGATTGGCCTCAAACCAATCCGCCTCGCCCTCCCCCACAAGTGCAATACGGTAGCGATGCGAGTCCACAACGCCGTCGCCATCGGCATCTGCCAGCGAGCCGTGGAATGTGGCGCGGGAATCATCCGTTCGATCGTAAGGGTAGTTGAACGGTCCTGCGTTGCCTGGGGCGCCTTCATCCAACTTGCGAATCCGCAGGGGGTGGCCAGCCGGCACAGTCGGCTGAATGTCGCCTGGGCCGCCTGTGCCCGTATGAACGTCCGCATGCCCGTCCCAGGCGCGGAACAGATCAGTGGCGGCGAAGTACTCCAAATCGAGAGAGGGTGTTCCTGTAAGACCCGAACTGTACGGCTCGATTGAGGAGAGCAAAGGATGGACACCCGGAATCATGGCATAGTGTGCCAACATGTCGGGATTGTCGGCCAATTGGTCGAACCCGCCAGTGATCTGATCACCCTCGCAATCTCGAGCATCTTCCACATACGGAATCCGACCCGCGAGAGTTTCACCAATCCCGTCGCAGGGATCGCCGTTCGTAAGGATTACACCGCGACCCATCAGTGAGTCAGCAACCCCCAACAGCAAGTCATCACTTAGTCCGCCGAAAATCACGTCCAGCTTGGCCTGGTTTCTACGGGACGTCATCACGCCCGCTTCGGTGCGCATGAGCGCCAAGAAGGCCATGCTGGCGGCGAACAGCGTCCCCAGGATGAAAATCACAAAGAGCATAACATTGCCCCGCCGACGGACGCCGCCGGCCAGGCTCGTAATGTTGTCAACCGTCCTCTTGTACACAGTGTTCCTCATCGAGTCACCGCTCATCACTTACTGCTTACGACTAGCTGCTCTTCCGATCACCCTTTGAGCCGATCGGCACAATAAACGTATGACGCACCGGCCGGTCCAGCTTGCCGGCGTCGTCGAACAAATCGATCGTAATCCGCAGCGCCTTAGGCCACATGGGATCGGCCCCAGTCGAAGTCTTGGGCAGAAAACCACCCGTGCCGTCTGGCAACAACTCCAGATCCTTGGCATACCACGAATGCGTGTTGTAGCTCGGCTCAACGCCCACGGTCGTCGGATCGGCATCGAACACGTTGGCCTGTGCGGCTCGGACTGCCCCGGGAACGCTCAACCCGAATCGGCCGCCGAGACCGTCGAGTCCCCACGTGAGTTCGTTTTGCACTTGATACAACAAGCTGCCGCTCGGATCGAACGCACTTCCCGACCCCGGCCCACCCAATGTGGCACTGTTCGCCAGCAACACACCGGATTCAGGTGCCATCTTCTGGGCCATGATCTCGAACTCGTCCAAATGGGTCGGCTTTATCACCGAATTCAGCGTGATCGAGTCGATCGGCGCGTTGGTGCTGGCAGGCGGGGTGTAACCGGCACGGTTGGGATTGCCCGGCTCTTTGAACGGATCGATCCACACCACCTCGGGCAGGCCCGCCTGCTCCAGCCGAATATCGTTCGGCGTCCACTCCACCTTGAACGACGCACAGTTGGGCAGAAAGTAGTGCGCCAGCCGATGCCGCAGCACCGGCGGAGGCTGAAGATCAAGATGGCTCCGAGCCAACCACCACGCGGGAACCGCCCCGCGATACAGGCCGCGAGCATTACGGACATGAGGTTGATCACCTAATCCGTCTCCAGGCGGCAGCCCAGTGCCATTATCGACTTCGTCTACCAGATCATCGAGCGTAGGCTGCCCGCCAAAGTACCGATTCACAATCTCGTACTCGTAGACGAAGTCTTGATCATTGCTGCCGTGCATGGCAAAAAACTGGCCGGAAACCAGAGTGCCCAGCGGGGAGATCGGAGAAACCACATCCATCTCACCGCCGAGAATCCAGTTTAGATAATGCTTCTCCGTCGCCGAATCGATACTGCCAACGGCACCGCTCGGCAGGAACCTGACATCTTGGTTATCAGCGGGATTCGAGGGCGACAGAACGTGCGCATAACGATCAAAACCCTGACCAGTCGGGGGATTCTCTTTCGAGTCGAAAGTGTTCTTCAACAGGATCGCTCGCCGGGCAAGATGCCAGAACCGGGCCACATCCTGAGCATCAAGATCGGGATCCATCACCGGACCAGGGGAACCCGGTTGCAGTTGCGGAACGCGCCGTGGAGCGCCGCCGAGCCAGTCATTCGTTGAGTCATTGTCCCATATGAACCCGCCAAGATTACCCGAACCACCGGGCTGTTGCATCGGTGCGCTGCTGATGAACACATTCGTCGTTGAGGAATCCAGCTCGCCCAGTTCGGCGTGGTTGTAGACGATCATCACCGGGCCGTCGCTCTTGATGCTGTCGTCAACTTTGCTACGCTCGTCCGGCAGGTTGGCGATGAACATCAGGATGTCCGCCCGAGGCAGCAAAGGGTAGAAGTCGTCATCCGTGGTCCAATCGTAACTGCCGTCCGGTGCCGGATTCCCCGTCGTGCTTTTGGCGTCCAGCACGTCGTAGCCCAACGTGGGATTCTCGCGCTGGGGATCGATGATGTACTGCTGGTTGCCGATGCCGTTCAGCACGTTGCCGTCGTCGATGTCCCGCTGCTTTTGCTCTTCAGTCCAATACGCCGGCGAGGGGTTGCCCTGAATGGCCAGGATGCTCCGCGTCGGATCGACGGTGGCCAGCTCTCGGCCGAGTTGATCCTCGAACATGCGAATCGAGCGATCAATCTCGCTGAGCTGCGTCAAGCGCCCCGTGCCTTCCAGCGCGATCTTGAAGACCTGACTCGCCAGCCCCATCATCACCAACAGCAGTCCCACCGCGACCAGCATCTCTATCAACGTAAACGCGGGCGACTGCAAACGAGCTGTTTGCTTCAGCCCGCGCGGACATTCCCATTGGGCGGCGTTCTCACCGGCGGAAAATCCGCGGGGGCTGAAGCCCCCGGCTCGGTAAGTCGTCGCGCCGATCTCGGTGCGGCGGTTCGATTGTCCTCGTTTTGGCATCATGCTGTCATCACATCGAGATAAGAGGGGCCGCTCAATAGCCCGGCCGCCGATTTATCTTTGAACTACCCGAAGTAGTGAACGACCAAAGAGTTACGAACCGACCCGAGCCCCGAGAGGCCAGAGCGAATCGCCTCTGACGCCCTAATTATGGGCTTGGTCAACTGTCCAGTGGAACCCGCGCAAGGGAAATTCAGCTCACCTAACTTGCTTTACAATAAAGACTTACGATCCAGACAAAAGACGGGGAGGCGCTCAGGGCATGAGCGTGAGGGTTTCGACGCGGATATCGACCACCGGCTTGCCGCCCGTGAAGTTGACCGGCTCGCGGACCCCCGCGGCCGCCGACGGCGGATAAACCCACACGATACGGTTCCGGAAGGTCGCATTCTCCAGGAGGTTAGGGGTGCCGTCCTCCCTCTCAAGATCAGTGATTGTCACTTCCATATCGAGCGTCAAGCGCGCCAAGCGATTGGTCTGGCCGGCGGCGTTGTCGATGTATTCGCGCTGGCTGACGCGATAGACGTTGCCGTTCAATTCGTCGATGAAGAAAGACCCACGAGGAAACATGTCCGCGACCCTGCACACGTCATTGTCTACCGGAGCGAGCGGTGTCGATGAACTCAGCGGCGGATTCAGGCCGGCCGCCAGAAAGGCGTCCGCATCGGCGTCGATCGCACCCGCAAAAGCGATGGCCGGCACGCCGGGGCTCTGCGACTCAATCACGAGCAACGGCACGCGCCAGGCGATGGGGAACATGACGTCCTCGGTATCCGGCAATGCAATAGGCGGAACGGCCGGACAATACCATCGACCGAACTCTGCCGGGCGAAGCGGCTGGTGTTGTTGCCGCGCCGAAGCGTGACGTAGTACATGTGGAAGTAGCGCGGGTCGGTCGGCGATTTCGGCACGCGGGCCAAGCGGTGAAACACCGCCCACGAATAGCGCCGGCTGGTGAGCACCTCGCGCCACTGGTTCACGTCTTCCGGGGTCAGCGTATCGGGAATCGGCGGATAGAGCCGGTCCCGCAGCTTGATCACCGGCGCCCCTATTCCAATTCCGGGCACATAGTTAAGACAGATGTTCTCAAGGTCGGCCGGGATGCCGACCCGGTAGAGATGCCCCGCTGGCAACTCAAGCGCGATCGGCGCTTCCGGCACCGAAAGATCATTTGCCGTGTTGCTTTCACAACGAAGCAGCGCGTCGGGATCCATCGCCCAGTTCTCCAGATGCAGGGCGTGCACCAAAGGAACGGGGTCGATCGTGTCGAAATCGCCGAGAAAACTGTAGCTGACGCCGTCTACGCCCGGCGCATTGCCGGCATCAGGGGTAACAATGAAACCCGGCGGAGTTCGAGACTCCGGAGGGAGCAGTGGATCGTTCGTGCCATTGACAAACAAGTCCCGCAGGCCATCGACGCGTGTTTTCTTTTGCACGAGGTACTTGGCGGTTCGGGAAGCCCCTTCAGCCCGGGTGAGTTCCGAAGACTCGACCGAGCCTTTCCAGGCGATGGGCAGCACGGCGCCGATCATCAACAGCCCGAAGCCCAGGATGATCGTGGCAATCATGATCTCAAGCAGCGAAAACGCGCTCAGGCGCCAAGGAGCCGCAGGCTTTAGCCTGCGCGATCGTTCGTATTGCGGAGCGTTGTTCCCTGGCGTGGATTCGCGCGGGCTGAAGCCCGCGGCTCCTTGATTCTCCCCGACCCGGCGTGAACTGTAGACATGCTGAGTCATGCTGAATCACGCCCCCTCGGTTCGGCCTTTGATGATCCGGCCGGTGGCCGCATGAATATAGAGCGGGTCGGATGACTGCCGCAGGAATCGGCGATGATTGTCGTTGTAGCCCGGCGAAACAGGATCGGGAAGCGCCCGGAACGACTCGTCGTTGTAGATGAGCACGCTATCGGCGCTTTGAAATAGAATGGGGTCGCAGT
Organism: Planctomycetota bacterium; assembly: GCA_022573485.1. Taxonomy (GTDB): domain Bacteria; phylum Planctomycetota; class Phycisphaerae; order UBA1845; family CAIVHJ01; genus JACZTW01. The sequence continues at coordinate 2,886 of JACZTW010000185.1, read as the reverse complement.
CGAAATCGACGACCGCGTTGCCCCATCCGGCGATGGGATAGGCAGCGTCGCTGACGATCAATCGCGTCCGAAAGCCCGGATAAGAAACGCCGGCCCCGCACGGCGGGGTCGGCGTGCCTGAAGGTGGATAGCCAGGCGTATCGGGATCGCGAATGAACACCCGCTTGCGGGAATTCACAATCCCGGTTCTGTCAAAGAGGATCACGAAGAAATTGCGATGATACTGCGTGCCCAGTTCGCTTGGACCCGCACCATTGTTGGGAGTCTCAGGAAAAGTATCCGCCGGATCGCGCAGTTCCTCTGAAGCCAACTGCTCCGGCGTCCAAGACAAGTGGATCGGCAGCGTTTCGTCCAGGACCGAGGCAGGAACGATACGCATGGGCTTGGGGATCTTGAACGGCTCGGTGTCCCGCAGGACGAAACGATCAGCCGTATTTGTGGCCTCCGCCGGAATCATGGCCGGTTCGATCGGCCAGATAAACTGCGTCTGGCTTTCGGGCTCGACGTAGAAGAACAACCCCACGACGCGATGTTCGCTCATGGCGGTTGACTGGGCGCGTTTGAGCAGGTTGCTGGTGAGATTGATGGTGTCCTGGACCTTGCGCGACTCCCACACGGACAGGGCCGGCACCGCCAAGCCCAGCACCAGAACAATGATGCCGATCACGACCAGAATCTCGGTGAGCGTCAGCGCCCGAGCGTGGTTCGTGATTCGTGATTCGTGATTCGTGATTCGCATTTCATATTCCGCTATTGCGCAATCGAGATCAGGGATTGGGCTTCTCGAAGCGCGTGATACGGTCCTTCAGCGCGTCATCCAGATAAATGTTGTCCTGGTGCAACTGGCTTGTAAACAGTGATTCTCCAGGGTTGGTACGCTCAAATTCCTGCTCAAGTGTCATTTCGGCATCGAACTGAACATCGCCATCCAAACCATAGGAGACCAGCACCGGGAGGTTCTTGTTGGACTGCACCAGTTTTTGCGCGACCCAGGCGTGAGATGTGGGGATCTCACCCATCGCTAACTCGCGGATCGCGAAGTATTCGATCGGATGGCCCCAGCCATCGACCAGATACTGCACTTCTTTATCGGTCAGCGGGTCGAATGAGCCGTTGCCGTTGATGTCGAAGAACTCCACGTTGGTCGGAGCGGTTTCCCTGAAGCGATCCGGGATTGAATCATAGATTTCACGGCTGGCGGGCAGTGATCGCAGGCCCCAAACGAGAGCCTTGACGGCCCCCTGAGGCACATAATCGCCGGCGCCGAGGTCGTCATTGATGGGGGAGACGCCGACCTTCACGAACTGCCCAATGCCGCCGGGCATCAGATTGATATTCCCAAGACCTGGCGTAGTCGAGCTGGGATCGAAGGCCATCAGTTCATCCGGCGGGTATGGGCCGTAGCGGTTCTTGACGGCGTTGATCGATGCGAAGGGGTTATTCCGGCTGTAGGCCGAGATGGCCGTATTCAATTGCTCAAGCATCACGCGGGTGTGGCTGACCTTGGCGTTGTTGATCGCCCCCTGCCCGATTAAAAGGACCACGCTCAGGATGATCACGATGATGCCGATGACGACCAGCATCTCGACGAGCGAGAAAGCTCGCCGTCGAGGATTTCGGATTTCCAAGCACGAAACGTCGCGCAAACCGCACGCGCCGGCACGCTTCGCAATCCGTAATCCGCAATCCGCAATCCGCATTTGAGAGTTCTCAGTTGTCAATCGTTGCTCTATTGATTGAAGTTTGTAAGATCGTCGTCCGTACCCCACAGAGCGTCCGCGCCGGGGCTGATCAAGAGATAGGAATCCTTGTTCACCGGCACATTCCGCGCCGTCACCTTGCGGTCCCAAATCAGATTGGCGAACGTCCCTTGCCAGCCCGGGGCGCTCCATATATCCACGCTCGGATTAACGTCGGGTGCATTCGCCAGCTTCAGAGGATGGTTCTTGCCCGCGCCGAGGTCCATGCCGCTGTTGGGAGCGGGATTGTTGCCGTCGACGATCATGCCGGTATACAACGCATTGTCAATCGGGTCGAAAATGCCGCTTCCAGGGGGGGTGGTTGACCAATCGACCATCATGCCGCTGGCGCCGACGTTCGCTTTGTAGTACAGAATCGGAAAACCAAAGCCGTCGAGAATGAACGGTTGTTTCTCGTAGTCGTCCGGATCGGAGCTGACACCATCAGAAGGAACGGGCACACTTTGCGCGTAATCGTTCCTGGGGAGAAGAACATCTTCGGCGTAGTCCCTCATATTCGTTATGTCGGTCTTGTTGATGTCGAGGAAAGGCCCGAACCGCCGATGGAGCGGATCCAGGGTAGCGGGGCCAACCGTACAGCCGTAGTCCAGAGCATATAGGCCGTTGCCGCCTCCACCAAAACTGCAGTCCTGCAAGTTGTCCAGGTCGTCCCAGAAGCCGGGCGAGCCACCGGTTCGTGAGACATCCTTGAAGCCCGCCGTCCCTTGCAGGTCGGCCCCAGCGAGAGCGTAGACGAGCATGTTGGCGCCAGTGACGGCCACATGAACCGGTGTAGTAAATCCCGGGGGTGAGTACGGGCTCGTAATCTTCCAACGAGGATTGGCTTGATAGTCGCTGCCGGATGGCGGGTAAGTCTCGCCCGTGGCATTGCGGTAGGCTTCCAGCCCGGCTGAGATGGCGGTGAAGATGGATTGTGTTTTGAGTTCCTTGGCCGAGTTCTGAACCGCACCGATGGCCGGAATCAGCAAGGCCACCAGAATCCCGATGATGCCGATCACCACCAGCAGTTCCACGATTGTGAAGCCCAAAGCGCCCGTTCGAATTCTCATCGTTCGCATGGCCGTTCTCCGCTAGCAGGATGGAAACAGAAAAGAGCACAAAGAAAAGCAAAAAGCTCGCCCCACGC
>JACZTW010000184.1 GCA_022573485.1 Planctomycetota bacterium | reverse complement strand
GCGCCGGAGTCGAAATGGTCTTCCACGAAGCCGCACTGCCTTCGGTGCCCCGCTCGGTCGAAGACCCGCAGACATTTCATGCCAACAATATCGACGGCACGTTCCAACTGTTCCTCGCCGCCAAAGAGGCCGGCTGTCGGCGAATCATCTATGCGGCCAGCAGTTCTGCCTATGGCGACCAGCCCACACAGCCAAAGCGCGAAACCATGCTGCCGGCGCCGCTGAGCCCGTACGCGCTCAATAAGCTGGTCGGAGAGTATTACGCCCGCGTATTCTATGAATCCTACGGCCTGGAAACGATTTCGCTACGCTATTTCAACGTCTTCGGCCCACACCAGGATCCGTCAAGCCAGTATGCGGCTGCGATCTCGGCGTTTGTCAGTGCGATTCTCAGAGGCGAGCAGCCGATCGTCTACGGTGATGGCGAGCAGACCCGAGACTTCACCCACATTGATAATGTGGTCGAGGCCAACATGCTGGCCGCCGCTGCCAAGACCACGCAGGGACAAGTGATCAACATCGCCTGCGGCCAGAGCGTGACCATAAATCAAGTGATCACGACGATCAACAAACTACTGAGCACGGATCACGAACCACAGTATGCCCCCCCGCGAGCGGGCGATGTCAAGCATTCCCTGGCGGACATTACGCTGGCCCGCGAGGTGATTGGTTACGAACCGCACTTGATGTTCGAGGACGGGCTGGCCCGGGCGATCGAGTGGTACAAAGCCAACCTATGATGTAAGATCCGCAAGAGTAGGCGATTCTGCACAGTGATGCGTAGACTTCTTCACGACGAGACGGTGCCGAGCAGACAGAATTCGAGGTTTGGGAAATGCGATATGTTGTAACCGGAGCAGCGGGCTTCATTGGTTCGCACCTCTGTGCGCGCCTGCTCGCCGATGGACACGAAGTCGTCGGCATTGACAATCTCATCACCGGCCAGCAACTCAATCTCGATGTCTTGCGCGCCCGCAGTTCATTTCAATTTGTAGAACAGGATATTTGCTCGCCGCCGGCGGCACTGGTGCCGGTGGACGGCCCGGTCGACGTAGTCTTCAATTTCGCCTGCCCCGCCTCGCCCATCGACTTTGAGCCCAAAGCCCTGGACATTCTCAATGTGTGCAGCGCGGGCGTGCTTAACACGCTGTCGCTGGCCCGCGAGAAGGGCGCCGTCTTCGTGCAGGCCTCCACCAGCGAATGCTACGGCGACCCCGAGGAACACCCGCAGCGGGAAACCTACTGGGGGCACGTCAATCCCATCGGCCCGCGGTCACCGTATGATGAAGGAAAGCGTTTCGCCGAGGCGCTGGTCATGGCCCATCACCGTAGCCTGGGGATCCAGACGCGGATCGGCAGGATTTTCAATACCTACGGTCCGCGGATGCGCTTGGGCGACGGACGCGTTCTTCCCAATTTCATTCAGCAGGCCCTCGAGGACACACCGCTCACTGTGTTCGGCGATGGATCGCAAACCCGGAGCTTTTGCTATGTCGATGATCTGGTCGACGGCTTCGTACGCCTGAGCCGCTGCGACGAAGTCACGCCGATCAACATCGGCAATGACGTCGAGATCACAATCGGGCAACTCGCGCAGGAGATTATCGAACTGACCGGAAGCGCGAGCCGCATCGAGTATCGCCCGCTGCCACAGGACGATCCCAAACTGCGCCGTCCGGATATCACCAAGGCCCGCGCGGTGCTGGACTGGGAACCGAAGACGGACCGCACCACCGGCCTGAAATCCACGATCGAGTATTTCCGGACCGTCCTGACGACCCGGCACCAGTGCCGCCCCGCATAGCGATTTAGCGATCAGGCTTCAATCCGTCGCGACGGCGTCAATACGTCGCGACGGCGTCGGCCCCCCGCCGCGGCGGGGCGAAACGCCCCACTCCCTGCTCGCCCGATAAGAGTGCCCTACCGAATGCCGAATCAAGGCGCGCCCGCTGGCAGCACGCAAGCCGGTTGCGCCGCAAAGTTAAGCTAAGTCATTGGGAGATCGATACGTTGATAACGATTCACCGCAACTTCCTTGCGCACTGAGGATGGTCCCTATGTCCTGGTCGCTGATACAACGATTCAAAGCACGAGCCTGGGAGCAGATCCCCACGAGCCTGACCATGGTGATTCTGGCCATCTATGTAGGGTCGGCCGGCGCCATGGCCTATGCCTTCAGCCACAAACGCGACTCCCACATCAAGACATCCGTGGTCGGGATCATCGGCGAATCCGTCAATCGGTGTGCGGATTCCATCGCGATCGTCGGTACGCAGGATGGCGAGAAGCTGGAACACCTTCTGCAGTCCGCCGCAGGGCGGAGCGCGTCCGGCATGTGGGACAGCCTGCGCGTGATCAACGCCGACGGCGACATCGTCGCGTCGCTGAGGCTGGACGAAGTTGGGACGCGTCACTGGCAGGCCGGCCAACTGAAGAGAAACTGGCCGTCGGAACTGGTCACCGAATGGGAGGACCGAGACCAAGCACTGCTCGAACGCGTGACGATGCGCACGCCGATCGCGGATGCCGGCGCCGGTGAGCGGCTCATGCTGGAAGGCGTCGTGCGACTCGATTCTATACTGCCGCCGCGGCCCACGTTTGACGGGCTGGTGCTGCTGATCTTCGGCGGTTCGCTCGTTCTGCTCTTGCTCGTGTGCCGCGCGTTGCGCCGACATCTCCAACCGCTGGTCAGCATTGGATCAAATCTGGTTCTGCACAAGGATCGGCTGCTCCAGGAGCTGTCTTCGCTCCGCCTGGCCAACGAGAGCAATGCCGTCGCCCAGGCATGGAACGAACTGGTCCGCCTGTTTGAGGACACACACGAAGAAGCCGCCCAAGTCAGCGCCACTCGCGAACTGAGCGCCGCCCTGGAACGAAACGCAACCTCGTCCGTCCTCGAGGGTGTCAACCTCGTGCCCGAAGGAATGATGTATCTCAGTGAAGGACACCGCCTGCGCTACGCAAACAAAATGGCCTGCAGGCTGCTGGGAATTGAATTTGAACCCGCACGTGAGCGAAAGGGCTCGGCCACGCGCGTGCTGTGGGACATTAGTGTGTCGGATCTGGGTCAGAAAATCGTCGAGGCCATCAAATCGGCCAGACGAGGCGAACACTTCGAGACCCATTCAGCCACGGTGCGCGGAGATGAAGACAGCGCTTTCCACGTGCGGGTCATGCCGGTCGTACACCGGGAGCGCGGCGCGGTTGTCCTCATCACGGACGTGAGCCAGCGGGTCAAAGCGGAAGCGGCCCGGGAAGCGTTCGTGGCCCAGGTGTCGCACGAACTGCGCACGCCGCTGACCAACATCCGGGCCTACACTGAAACGTGTACGGAATTCGACGATCCCAAGGTACAGGCGGAGTGTTTCAACGTCATCAACAAGGAGACCCGCCGCCTGGGCCGGCTGGTGGAAGAAATGCTCAGCCGTTCACAACTCGATATTGGAACGATGAATATTCGCGCGGACGACGTGGATTTGCTGGCACTGCTTCATGAAGCCGTGCGCGACTTGAAGGCGACGGCGGAGAACATGGAGATCGAGCTCGTGGCTGAGCTGCCCTCGAAGCTCCCGCTGCTCCATGCCGACCGTGACAAGCTGGCGGTCGTGATCAACAACCTGCTGGGCAACGCGTTGAAGTACACGAATTCCGGCGGAAGAATCTCGGTCGCCTGTGAGGCGCACGAGGACGGCGTCCGCATTAAGGTGGCCGATACCGGGATTGGCATCGCGGAGGAACACCGCTCGAAGATTTTCGAGCGCATGTATCGCGTGGACAGCGATGAAGTCAAGAGCCGGACCGGATCGGGCATCGGCCTGACCACGGCGCTGGAGATCGTTCAGGCCCACGGGGGCGATATTCAAGTGAGCAGCAAGCCGGGAGAGGGTTCCACGTTCACCGTGGAGTTACCCCTCAAGGCTGCTGCGCCCGCCAGCGGGTATGACCCGGTCAAGCGAGGAAGTTGAGCGATGGCCACGATTCTGATCGCCGAAGATGATGCCAGCATTCGCCGCGTGTGCGTGATGTGGCTGGCGCGCGAAGGGCACACCGTCATCGAAGCCGCCGATGGGCAGGCAGCGATGGAGTTGTTGCAGACTCAGGATGTGGATCTGCTGGTTTCGGATGTTGAGATGCCCCGCCTGAGCGGCACCGATCTGGTGACCTGGTGGCGCGTCGAGAAGAAATCCACGCGCCCGGTGATCATGATCAGCGCGACTTACAGGCGCAATGAAGTGGATTCACGAATGAGGAACTACGACATCCAGTTTATGCCGAAACCCTTCTCGCCGCTCAAACTGGCGCAGGCCGTCGAAGACCTCCTGGCGGTTCGGGCTTCAGGCTCCGGGCTTCAGGCTTCAGCAGGACGGCAAACCGCATGCGCTGAAGCCCGGAGCCCGAAGCCCGAAGCCCAGAGCCCGGAGCCCGAAGCACGATGAACGTGAGACAAGAGAAAGTAGGAACCGTAAACGTGGTCACGCCGCTCGGACCGCTGACGGACGAAGACGGCGCCGAATTCGTGGAAGTGCTGCAGGCGCATCTCGAATCCGCGAATCCGCATGTGGTGCTGAACATGGACGAAGTGTCCTACCTCGACAGCCACGCACTGGAAGTCTTGCTGGGCGCTGCCCGGGAGCTGCGCAATAACAGCCTGCCTCTGAAGCTCGCCAAGCTCACGCCGACGTGCCGGGAAATCTTTGACTTGACCGAACTGACGGGCGAATTCGAAGTCTTCGACGACGTCGAAGACGCCGTGCGGAGTTTCCTGTAAACGATGATTGGCCAATCCAAGAAACTTGGCGAGCAACTGGTCGCTCAAGGCGCGATTACGCAAGACCAGCTTGAGGAGGCGCTGGCCAACCAGGCCACCAGCGGCGAGCGTCTGGGCCAATCTCTGGTGGAGATGGGTCTCCTGCCCGCCGCCATGCTGGTCGATACGCTGGCCAGCCGTCTGGGCGTCAAGGGCTGCGTGCTGCGCCACGGCCTGATTGATCCCAAAGTCGCCAAAATGCTGGATAAGGAAGAGGCCCAACGGCTCAAAGCGCTCCCGATGTTCAAGGTCGGCGACACCCTGACGGTCGCCATGGCCGAGCCGCAGTCGCTGCCCTCCATCGATCGGCTTCAATATCTCACAGGTTGTCAGATCAGACCGGTCCTGGCGCTGGAAGCCAACATCGGAGAATACCAGGTCAAGTACCTGGCCGCGGAAGTGAAAGTCGATGCGTTCCTGGCTTCCATCGAGGAAAGCGACGTTCGGGTGTCCGAGATCGAAGCCGTCGACGAAGGACCGTTGACCGACCTGGACAAGATGGTCGACGGCAGCCCCATCGTGAATCTCGTGAGTCTGATCATCCTGACGGCCATGCGCGACGGCGCCAGCGACATTCACATCGAACCCAATCGGCGCTGCACGTCGATCCGCTACCGCCTGGACGGCAAGTTGCGGGGCCTGATGTCGCCGCCGGCAGGCATGCACGCCGCCATCGTGTCGCGCATCAAGGTCATCGGGCAGATGGATATCTCCGAGAAACGTCTCCCCCAGGAAGGGCGCGTGCATATCGTGGCCGACGGCCGCGAGATTGACCTGCGCGTGTCGACCATGCCCACCATCCTGGGCGAGAAAGTCGTCATCCGCGTGCTCGACAAAGCAAATATATCGTTTGAACTGGCAGACCTGGGGCTGCGTGGCAAGTCGCTCATGAGGTTTCAAGAGATGCTTCGCCGGCCGCACGGGCTGGTGCTGGTCTCCGGTCCAACCGGCAGCGGCAAGACCACGACCCTGTACTCGGCATTGGATTTGCTGCGCGACGATTCAGTCAACATCGTCACAGTCGAAGACCCTGTCGAGTATCAGCTCGAAGGCATCAACCAAATACAAGTGAATGCTCAAGTGGGAATGACCTTCGCCCGGGCGCTGCGATCCATCTTGCGGCAGGATCCCGATATCATCATGGTCGGCGAGATTCGCGATGAGGATACCGCCCGCGTCGCCGTTCAGGCGGCGCTGACCGGTCACCTCGTGCTCTCGACCATCCACACCAATGACACGCCCGGAGTCGTCTCGCGCCTGCTGGACATGGGCATCGAGCCTTACTTGCTGGCGACGGCACTCATCGGCGCCGTGTCGCAAAGGCTGGCCCGCACGATCTGTCCGCACTGCAAGACGTCCTACTACCCCACGGCCGACGTCCTGGAACGTGCCGGCTGGGCCGAACGCTCCTCCGATGTCTTTCAGCACGGCGAGGGCTGTCGGCGCTGTCACAATTCGGGATTCAAGGGACGTTGCGGCGTCTATGAAGTCATGCTCGTGGACGCCGAGATTGAACGCCTGATTCACCAGCAGACTGAGGAGCAGCAGATTCGAGAGTACCTCACACAAACCGATTTCACTTCGCTTCGCGACGAGGGACTGAAACTGGTGGAAGAAGGCAAAACCAGCCTGGAGGAGATTCTGCGGGTGAGTTCCACGGATCAGTTGCCGTCGGAAGATGAAGAAAGCCGAACGCCGCCGACGCTGACAGAGCCGGAGGTTGAAGCATGAAACTGGCGTACAAGGGCATTGATCGCAACGGTGCGATGGTGGCAGATGTCATCGAATCCTCCAGCATCCCCGAGGCGATTGAATCGCTGCGCCAGGAAGGCCTGTTCATCACAGATATCCAGGAATCCAGCAGTAAGAAGCGGGTGTGGCGCGGCACCCAGGTCGGCGCCGGCGCCAAAGCGGGCCGGCTTACGCTCAATGAGTTGCTGCTCTTCACGCGTCAGATGGCCATGCTGCTCCGGGCGGGCAGCCCGGTCGTGCCGGCACTCGTCGCAATCGCCAAGCAAATGAAGAGCACGTCCCGATCCGCCCCGCGATCCGTGATCGACAAGATCCGGCGTGAGATGGAAGGTGGCCGCGGATTGGCAGACGCCATGACAGCGTTCCCGCAGACTTTTCCCGAAACATACATCGCCGTCGTCGGAGCGGGCGAAATGAGCGCCAACTTGCCCGACCTGTTTACCCGCCTCGCCACCATGGTGTCGCGGAAGAGAGAGATTCGCAACCGCATCATCTCAGCGGCGGCCTATCCGGCACTTTTGATCTGCCTGAGCTTTTCGATCATCATGACGATGGTGGTCTTTGTCGTCCCGCGCTTCAAGGCGTTGTTCGCCTCGCTGAATTCACCCCTGCCCTGGTCTACCAAACTCATGTTCGGCGTGTCGCTGTTTCTGCGCGGAAACTGGCCTTGGTTCCTGGGCGCGGGGGTCGTTGCGGGCACTGTGGTGGTGCTGCTCTGCAAGACCTCCGCCGGGCGGCAAAGGCTATGCGATTGGCAAACGCGGATTCCGCTTGCCGGAAAGCTGTTCGCCCGATTGCTCTTGGCACAAATGTACCGCGTCATGGGTCTGCTGCTGGAGAGTCGCGTCGGGCTGATGGAAACGCTGCAATTGGCCGGTCGAATCTCATCCAACAAAGACTATCAGACCCTGCTGGCCACGATGACCGAGACAGTGGAGCAGGGAGACCGTCTCGGCGACGCCGTAACAAGGTCAGCCATGGTCCCGCCCTCGATCGCACAAGCGGTCGTGATCGGCGAAGAGAGCGGCCACCTCGATCAGGCCATGCTCTTCGTCGCGGATATCCAGGATGAAGACAACGCCCAAATGATCGACGCTCTGACGAAACTGATCGAACCGATCATTTTGATCGGCATGGGCTTCGTGGTCGGCGCGATTGCGCTGTCGTTGTTTATACCGTTGTTCGATTTGGCGGCGATGGCGGGGTAGGACGGAGGACGGAGTGCTGAGGAACGGAGTGCTGAGAGGCTGGGGTCGGGAAAGTCCTCAGTCCGCAGTCCGCAATTGGATTGAAACATGAGTGTTGCACTGTTCAATAAGCCCCGAACGCACCTGCCGATCGGAATGGATATCGGCGAGGCCGGGCTGCGCCTGGTACAGCTGCAAGACCATGCGGCCGTCCTGTCCATCTATCGATCGGCTGTCTGGACGGCAC
>JACZTW010000183.1:1448-8036 GCA_022573485.1 Planctomycetota bacterium | reverse complement strand
GTCGGCGCCCATCGGCGCCGAGAGGCGCCGCAACTCAGGAGGCAAAGGATTGCGCGTCCACTTGGATGTCCATCAGGTATGGTTCCCCCCTGATCGCCACCTCGTTTTCGATCAGGGTGCCGCAGCCCGGACAGTAGAACTGCCGGAAAACCGGGTCGTCGTCGACGAAACGTTTCGGATCGCCGATCAGGGGATTGGACGAGGAAACCGGGTTCTCCTCGCAAATGCAGTGCGCCTTGTAGTTGTCGCAGAGGCGCCCCAGCTCGGTCCCGCACTTGGCGCAGCAATAGAATCGAAGATCGTCGGTTCCCCGTAGATGCAGGTTCTCGGTCAACTCCACGATCAGCGGCGCGTTGCACTTCCTTGGCGATCCGTCGCGGTCGCTCAGCCGAGATTTCCGACGCGCGCCGCGCAAGGCTTCCGTGGCCGCCCGATCGACCTCGCCCGAGGACCCGTCGATCACGACAGCGTAGATATCGCGTGCCGCGTCCGTCGATACCGAGTACTGCTCGATGTCCTGGCGGACGGATTCGGGGTCGCGGTCGAGCGGATCGCCGAAGCCGCCGGCGGCGCTGCACAGGACGGCGTAAACGTCGTTTGGCCCCTGGTCGAAATCCATTTGGCGAAGCTCGAGCGTCACCGACTCGCCATCGACCTCCGATATATCCTCGATCAACGATTGTGACCTCAAGCGGTCCAGGATGTCGCTGTTGCGGACGAATCGGTACACGCGCTCCGGGTGTTTCTCGGTTCGGGCGGCGGCGTGGTCCTCGACGACGGTCATTTTCTGCTGCCGCAGCCATTTCAGGCAGGCGTCGGCCTGATCGCCGGCGAGATCGCCCATGCTCACGAGCACCATGATCCGCTGATAGGGATCGAGAAAGTCCAGCGTCGCTGCCATCTGCAGCGCATCGAAGCGCGGCTGGAGCAGCGCCACCAGCCTGAAGTCGTCCGGGTTACGCAAGCCGATGAACATCGCCGCTCGGCAGCCCGACTTTTGCCCGGCGATGAACACTTTGTCACGCGCCACACGAAAACCGGCCCGCACGTGTTGCAGCGCTTTGAGCGTCGCTTCTTCGTCGTCCTCCTGAATTGCTAGTTGCTTAGGTATTTTGGCCGGCCAGGCGGCAGTCGAGCGCAGCTTCGGCGCCAGCAGCAGCAGTCCCTTTTCTTCCGCGAGCGCCGCCCAATCGGCGATCACGCTCTTGGGAGTTTGCCACGGCGCCGAATGGCACAGCACCAGCAAAGGCCAGCGGCGCGACTCGCTGTAATTGGTGGGTTTGTAGAGGTAGTACTCTCCGCCGAGGTCCGGTTCGACCCTCTCGAGCACGTCCCCAGCCGGCTGAGGTTTGAGCAGCGTGCAACCGCACAGCGCCAGCCACGCTGCGCCACCGGCAAACAGACAAATCCGATTCATGGTGCTCCTACCTGCGGATTTCCAACCCGCATATCAACGGTTCGATTCCGTTTGGTGGCTTCGTCGTCGCACGTCGCATGGCTTCGCATGTCGTCGCATAGGTTCGCTATTCGCAACGACTTGCGCGCACGATCAGTGCGCCCCGGGTCGTTCATGTCGTCGCATCCTCTCGCACCGTCTCGCGGCGAGTCGCATCCCAACTGCCGGGGGTATTGCTGGGGGTCGGCAGCAACGTCGGCTGTTCCAGTTGCTCGGAGCGCTTCAGAGTCATCGCCCATGTAGGCCGCGAACCGTGCAACGGTGTCCGCTTCTTGCCCCGGTAACAGGTGGCCGTATGTGTCCATCGTCAACACGATGGTGCTGTGTCTCATCACTGCCTGCACGGCTTTGGGGTGTGCGCCGCTCATCGCCAGCCACGCGCCGCAGGTGTGCCTCAGGGAATGAAAATCGAACCTCTCGCCTTCGTGATTGACGGCTTCGAGGAAGTCGCTCTCAGCCCGTTTCTCATGCTCCGCAGGATTGTCCTTCGCTGCATTGAGCCATTGGCGACGTGCCTCAGCGAGATCGGCACGGAGCATGTCTGCGACATCCCACTCAGGCGGCATCGCAAATACCGGAGCACGTGGGGCCTTGGCCGCGACATGTTCTCGCAGCTCGGCAGCGAGGTCAGGCTGGATGTACTGCCGAGCGTCCTTGCGGTTCTTGGTCGAACCGGCCTTGCAGGTGATGTACGGCTTGTCCCCATTCAGGAACAGCCGGCCACGTGTCAGACTGCGGATTTCATTGGCACGGAGGCCGGTTTGAATGGCAGTTGCGTACAGCAATGCCCGTCCAGTACCAGCCACGCCGTAGCGCTCCGGCCCGTTGGCGGTGACGGGGCGTAGCCAGCGCCATTCGTCAGGCAGCAGCATCCGGCGTTCCCGGCGACGATCCACCTTCACATTCGGCTTGCGAACTAGGGCGAGTGGGTCGCGCGGCAACTTGCGATGGTTCGCCAACCATTTCGCGAAGCCTTTGACGGCGGTCAAGTGGTGGTTGATGGTCCTGTTGGAGCGATTCTCGGCGGTTCTCATTTCGCCCGCGTAGCGGTGGAGGTCGTCAGCGTTGATGTCCGCTGCCGTCTTCCATCCCGCGAACGCCACGGCGGACCGGATGAACGTCAATGTGCTCTTGACGTGTTTGACACTTCGGCTTGCGGCCTGCATCCGGGCTTCATAATCGTTGAGGTGCGATTCAATTGTCCGCCGCGCCTGCTGAGTGATTTCGTCCAGTGACGGATCGACCACGCCATCGCGCCGCAGGGCGCTGTCCGCCACGCGCTTGGCGAGTATCCGCTCGGCAGCCGCTCGATCGGTTGTGCGCGTCGATCGCTCCAGCCGCTTGCCGGTGTGATCGAACCAAGACGCCAGCCACGGACCGCGTTCGGTCCGCTTGAACAATGTGCCCGTGCCGTTCGATCTGCGCTTGGCCATCAAATCACCTGCCCTTCTTTCGCTTCTTGACAGAAACTGTGAGGCCCAGCAATTTCGCCAGTCGGTCGAGCGATTTGATCGACAAGCCGCCCTGGCCGCTCATGAAGCGAGACATTAAGGCCTGGTCGAGGTCAATCTCCTGACAAATTCGGTAACGGCTCAATCCGCTTCGATCGACCATTCTGCGTATCTCATCACTAAAGCTGGCCATCGCGGACATCCTACCGTTACTTGTGTGAAAGTCAACCACCCTTTTGGGACTTTGCTGATTTCGTCGCCTGCTCAGCCATCCAGTCGCGAAGCATGTCCACGGGGTAGACTATCGCGCGGCCGATGCGGAGGTGTGGAATTTCACCAGCGTTGGTCATTGACCACAGAAGGCGCTCGCCGATGCCCAGAGCCTTTGCTGCCTCGCGCGGTCTCAGGCCCAATGAAACAGCGTTGCTGTCGTCCTGGTTCCGTTTCATTCGCCGATCCTCACACTTTCCAGTTGTTTTTCCCACGCCTCACGGTTTGGGCAGCCCGCCCCGATCCATTTTCCAACTTCGGGGCCGCGCCAACGCATGCTTCGACCTAGCATGACAGGAGCAGGCAGGAGAGCTTTAGAGTGCAGTTTGCGAACCTGCCGAAGCGATACTTTCAACCGCCGCGCTAGACCGCCCGCCGTCAGTAGTTCGGTCCGATCCTCGCACCTATCGTCCTGCGGTTCGTTTTCGGCGATCACATCGTTTCTCCCTGTTCACACCACTTCGCGCACGTCGTCCTCTGTTACTGCAAAGTACTCGTCGATTAGCACGGGAATCTCCGAGTCCGGCGTCTGCACGATCCGGCCAAGCTCGGCGAATTGCTGGTCGGCCTGCTGGCGCTCCGCCTCGTAAGAGCTCCAGTTCATGCCATCAAAGTCACCGATGCCGCGATAAAGCCGCCTTCGTCCGTCCTCTGGGTGCGGGTCGGCTTTGGCCAAGTCATGCCGTTGCAAAGTCGTAAGAATCGCGCCGCCGCTGTGCTTGCCCGTCTTGCCCAGCACGTGCTCACCGATTGCTGACTGCGAGTCATCGCGGAAAGGAGCAGAGCATAGGTAATCCCAAACTGCGCACACGTCGCACACCGGCGGGTACGTCGCTCGGATTAAGAATCTACGTGACGCCCGACCTTCTTCGGCAGTCCCGCCCACGAAGCAGCCGTACACCGTCGCCGGCAAGCCGTCACGGCCAGCACGGCCGAATCCTTGGCACCAATCCTGAACGCTCTTTGGGAAGTCGTAATGCACGGTGAACCGGATGTGAGGATGGTCGATGCCGAGAATGAAAGCGTCCGTTGCGACGGCGACCGGACACTGGTCGGACATGAAATCAGCTTGTGCCTGCTTCTTCGCTGTCGGGCTAAGCCGACCGTGATACAACGTCACGTTGCGGCCTTGGCTGCGCAATGTTGCATGTAGGGTCTTGGCCGTCGCGACGGTTGCGGTGAAGATGATGCCCGACTGTCCGGTGTGGTCGTTCAGGATGTCAGCCAACACCAGTGGCCCTCGCTCCACAATGCGGATTTCGAGATTGCTGCGCGCCACGGGTGCGGTGATCACTTCCGGGTTCACCAGATTCAGCGTGCGGACCAGCCGTCCCAAATTCGCCGCTGGCAAAGTCGCGGTGCAGGCAAATCGAACCTGCGGCCGTATTTGATCGAGCATCTTTCCGAGGTAGCCGTATGAGATCCTGAAACCCCTCTCACTCAGACAGCTATGAGCCTCATCGACCACCGCCAGATTGACACGGCCCGCGAGATGGTCCGACAGCATCCGGCCCTTCAGCGATTCGGGCGTCGTGTAGAAGAAACCCGACCAGCCACCATCGAGCAGATCGAGCGTCTCGGCCTTGTCGTGCTCGGACACATCGCCGTTCCAAATTCGGACTTCGATATCCAACTCGATCAGTCGCCGTTGCTGGTCTGCCATCAGCGACCGCAGGGGTGAGACCACAAGCGTGAGGCCGCCACGAAGGAGCCCGACACCCCAGAAAGCCAGCGACTTGCCCGATCCTGTCGGCGATACCAACATCACGTCGCGGCCAGCCACCGCCGCAGTGATCGCCTCATGCTGATGATCGTGAAGTTGCTCGACCCGGAAGATTCGCGGCAGATCCTCAATAGTGATCGAGCCGGAGGTTACGTTACATGTGTGCGCGCACGCATGGGGAACTACTGTACTCTGTGTAGTAGACGCGCGTACGGACATATGTGCGTAACCCGTAACCTCATCGTATCTATAGGAGTTTTCGGGACTTGCGGCGTCAGGTTGGTTACGGGTTACATGCATCGGGCGCAACCTCACTCTGAAAAGTGATCGCATCGAGTACTTTTGAGTCGAATTTCAGGACCCGCCAAGCGCAACCTGTAACCTTGATGCTCGTCTTTTTGGCGTATTCGGACCGTTCCAAGTCGCCGTTCAGGCGGCGGGTGGTCTCGTAGTTCAGCGCGGTTCTGAGCACCTCGGGCTTGACGCAGATTTCGGGCCTGCCGTGCGCTTCACTGATCCGGCCAAACACCGGCGCCGTGAAGCATTGGTGCCATCTATCGCCCGGCGTGAGTGCCAGAGCCCAGCCGTGATACGTCGTCCCGACCGGAGTGCCGGTGTCAGTTCTGAAAGTCCGTGGCGCCAGCAACCAGACGACCAAGGAGTCCAAGAGGTCTTGCTGATCGAGCGTGTCGTCCTGGGTGGCGTCGGCCAAGGCCGGCAACTTGGTTATCAGTCTCGACCCGGCCATTGCAATGGCCTCTTTGAGCAAAGCCAGCCGCGCCCGGTAATTGGGCGGGACGGCATCACGGGCAGCCTCGTGGGCTTCGACCGTATCGACGACGCGATCAATCAGAGCGTCGTTCGCCAGCGTCCATAGGGTGCCGAGGGCGACTTCGCGGCCAAGGCCCTGAAAGTAGATGGCCCGGTGCTTTCGATGCCATTGCGGCTCAAGCGTACTGAGGAACTCATCGGCAAGCTCAGAGATTCTCAATTCCGCGTCCGGGGGCGTACCGCGTCGCTTGCGTCGTTCCGCCACCTCGGCCATGACCTCGACGCCGAGCCCTTGCAATTCCGACACGACTTTCGCTTGGTCAATATCGAACTGCTGAGACCATTTCTTCGCTGTGCGGGCGATAGCTATATCCGATTCGAGCGTAACCCGCTGGACGGCTCGTTGCTGACCATCGACTTCCAACACCACACGCGGGGCGAGTTTGCCATTGGCGTTTTGGCGTTCGTCGGCGACCATATTGAGGGCGAATTCCTGCATCATCGACTCCTCTCTGCCACGGCAATGCGACGTGCAGGTCGTCCCTCGGATGCTCGTTTCGGAGAATGGCAGTCACCGTTGCCCGGCGACAGGTCGATCAGGATCGGCCAACTCACTCTGCCATTAGCGGTCACGATGGAGTACGACGCGTCTAATCCGACCTCACGAGCAAATCGTTCAAGCTCATCAGGATCGGAGGTCGGCGGGTGGTATCCGCAACCGGCTTGACCCATGATCTGAATTTTGAGCCCGTGGAACATCGGGTCGGCCAGGATGTCGAGGGCGCACTGAAGCTCGCGGGACCACCATTCGTGGCGATTTGCGGCTTGAGTGTTCGGCGCGTGAGGAGTATGCTGTTGAGAGTCCAAGTTCTTCATGCCCTCTCTCGCCACCAAGCCTGGGGGGCATTTTTCATTCG
>JACZTW010000183.1:0-1438 GCA_022573485.1 Planctomycetota bacterium | reverse complement strand
TCGCGCACGCTGGGACATGCTGCACCTCCTCTCTTGTGCGATGCGGTCGAACGGTCTCCAGCGCGGCGCGCATGGAGGGGATCTGGTCAGGGGAAAACAGTCGGATAATCCCCGCCCGCCCGCGCTCCTGGAGCCCAACCTTGCTCACCGCATAATCCAGCCGCGACCTCGCAACTCCGAGCTGTCTTGCGATCTGGCCGATTGTGTAGAAGCCATCCATTTCTGAAGTCTCCGAAAAGCGTTGTTCCGCTAGAGATATAGAACCGGATACGCGCGCAATCCAATCGTCACAACCGTTCACATGAAGGGTTGTGACGGGTTACGAGGTCCTGAACGCTGATAAAATTCTACAAATTTTCTTGGATGTGAACGCTGAGATGGTCAGCTGTGCTTGTCGGACAGTGAAGGAACGTAGTACCAGACCGACTGACTGTTCTCGCGCTTCTTCCTCCACACTTGCCCACGGCCGTCTATGCCGCTACAGCCGTCCACGGATTTGAGACTGCCGGAAGTGCTCGTGATATTGGCCAAGTATCTGACACTCAGCCTGGTGCGTTTGGCCGCTTCGACTCGCAAGACCCAATCACCGTTCGTCTTATCCAGACGTGGTATGTCTTTCAGATTCTTCGGGATTGCCTTGGGCTGCTTCTCGGCGGGCTGCTCGCCCGGTGGTTCTGCGTGCTCCGCGTCCTCATGCTCAGGGTTGGCTGTGGGCTCTTGGGTCAACTCTCCGTTGAGACGCCATTCCAGAAGCCCAACTGCACGGATGGCACTCATGGGATCCGCGTCCCGGTAGTCGAGAAACTCGTGGACCGACTGAGGATCAACGCCAAAGCCTTTACAGGCCCGCACGACTATCTCCGTCAGGTATGCGAACTTGAACTCAGAGAAGAAGTAGGCTGATCTCGCAGACTCCACTTTTCCTTCTATGATTAGCTCGCGCATGGACTGTATCGCGGGATCATCCCGCCCGAGTAGGCTGTCGAACACCCGGCGGAACTCATCGGGTTTCTCACGGCGTAGCCAGTGCAGCGCCCCGAACCGCCAGAACTCACACACGAGCAACAAGTCTCCGATGGACAAGTCGCTGTACTGATCCGGCCTCGGAATGGTGGGGTCTTCGGGGAGATAAGGGAAGGCTTGACGGAGGGGGCGATGTGCTCCGAAGTCAATTCCGTCGTCTGTTGCCATGTTCACGGTCCTAGAGGGCCACCGGCCCACGCCGCGCCGGACCGTGAATCAAACGCGACGTGAAACGGTGTTCGACGGCTCGCGAAAACCGCCGCCCTGAGCGGTATTCTACCGCGTCATTCGTAGGGAGCACAATCGAACGGATCGTCCTTGGGAACGCCTCGCGCGAGGCGCAGCAGATCCGCGCTAGCCCGACCCCTGAATCCCCGCCCAAGGTCCGTCCGAACGAGCCGCTCAGCGCTGCCCG
>JACZTW010000182.1 GCA_022573485.1 Planctomycetota bacterium | reverse complement strand
GCCTGGGCGCTGCTGCTCGGCGAGGGTGATGCGGTCGCGGTAAGTGGGCACGTGGCTGCCGGTCTGGGGCTGTTGTGGTCGATGGCTGCCTGGCTGATGCGTCGGCGGCATGGCGAGTGGGGTCGACTGGCCGCGACTCATCCGGGCGTGCTCGTGGCGCAGTTCCTTTCGCTCGCGGCGTGCCTGTATGCCGTTCTGATCAACGTCTACTTCATGATCGCTCAATTGGGCCTGGCCCTGGTTCATACCTGGAGCTACACGGTTCTGAGGCCCACGCGCTGGATACTCTCGGACAGCGTGGTGCCGCTGGACTTCATCATGGTGGCCGCTGCCTGCGTAGTCATCACGCACGCCTCGCGTAGCGCGTATCTCCTTGTTCCACTGTTTTGGATGCTGTTCCTGGCGGTTGTCCGCCAATGTCTCTTGAAGCCGCCCGTGGCGCCGGCCTTCTCCGCAGAGTCGCCCAGTCCGGCGGGATCGCCGAGCTTGTGGATCTTGATCCTGCTGCTGAGCAGCGCCGTTATGCTCGGTGCGTTGGTCATCGCGCAAGCTCTGAGTTGGAAGAACAGCCGTCGAATGGCTTGGCGCAGGGATGTGGCCTTCCTGCTGCGTCCGCCGCGCGTTTGGCCCGGCCTGCAACAGACCACGGCGCTTCTCGGCATGTTCGTTCTGCTGTTGGGTTGCCTGCTCCTCATGGTTCCAGCGCTCGCGGATTCGTTTGTGGGCGTGTGGCCGGCATTGCTGTGTGCTGCCGCGGTCTTGATCGCGTCGATCGCGGTATTCACCGTGGTGAATCGTCGCTGGACTCCGGAACTCGGCGGAATCGCCATCGGCCTGCTGACGTTGTCGATTTGCTTTGCCGTACTGGTGTTTTTGCCGCGCCGTCCGGCTGTCTTGACGGAACGCTTTCCGCTGATCTTCAACGCCCTGGTATTCGGGTGTGCCCTGTCGGCCTGTTTCTGGATATGGCTTGGCGGAGTGTGGCAGCAACAGCTCGACGATCGGGGCCGTCCCTGGACCACGGCGGGTCGGCTGGTGCCGCTGACGCGGCGCGGGAGTTTCATCGCGACGGCCTTCGGCGTGCTGTTCGCCCTCCAAATGGGACTGTGGCCCATCATGGACCAAGTCGCGAGTTATGACAATTCGATCGGGCGAATCCTGTGGGGTTGCGGCGGTCTGGCTGCGCTCATGGCTGCGGCGGCCTGGGGCTATGTCAGAACGGCCCTGCCCGCATTTCGCACGTTGGTCACGGTCAGCGGCGTGGCCTTCGTGCTGTTTGGATTCGTGCGGGCCCTGCCGTACATCTCGAGCGGCTATTGACAGTCCTCGCGAAGCGCCTAGGCTGAAGCTCCAATGAACACCAGCCGCGTGCAGCGAATCGTCAAGCTCCTGACCGCCCTCCATTCGGGGAGCGCTCTGAGCGTAGATGACCTCTCGCGCGAACTGGATGTGACCCGCCGGACCATCTTTCGTGATCTCTCCATTTTGGAGGATGCCGGCGTACCCTTTCAATACGATCGAACGGCGAAGCGTTACAGGATCCGACAGGACTACTTCGTCCCGCCGATCAGCTTCAGTCTGCAAGAGTGCTTGGCGATGCTGTTCATGAGCCGGAAGATGCTCCAGCGGGATCTGGCGCCTGACTTCCCGGCTGCGACTCGAGCGGCGGTCAAGCTGGAGAGCGCCTTGCCGCATGATCTGCGCGAGCATTGCCAGGAAATCATCGACAAGATGGATCTTGCCATGCCGCCGCTGTCGTCGACCGATGGCCATCGCGATCACTTCGAGAGACTGCAACTGGCGACGGTGCAACAGCGGAAGGTGCGGATCAAGTACGAACCGCCGGACAAGCCCGCTTTCGAGGATCGCCTGCACCCGCTTCACCTCGCCTTCATCAACCGCGGCTGGTACGTCATCGGCCACAGCGAGCGTGAGCAGGCGGTGCGCACGTTCAAGATCGAGCGGATGGCCGAATGCCTGCTGCTCGAAGAGCACTTCATCGTCGATGAGCCTTTCAGTCTCGCGGCGTACTTCGGCAACGCCTGGCAGATGATCCGCGGCGACGAGCGGCACCATGTCAAACTGATGTTCACGCCCAAAGTGGCCAGCAATGTCGAGGAAGTGTTGTGGCATCGAACCCAACAAACGCTGCGCTGCGACGATGACTCGCTGATCTTTGAGGTCGACGTGGACGGCATCAACGAACTGTCGTGGTGGATCCTGGGCTACGGCGACCAAGTGGAGGTGCTCGAGCCGCCGGAACTGCGCGAGTTGATCGGCAAGCGGGCGGATCGGATGTGCGGTATCTATGCGGGCAGCGCCTGAGTCGCGATGCCGACCTTCGATTGCACACCACAACCATTGGATACATGATCGTTTACCCATGAGAGCAGTTGTCCAACGTGTATCGTCGGCCGGCGTCGAGATTGAGGGCGA
The DNA here is from genome assembly GCA_022573485.1 of Planctomycetota bacterium. Lineage (GTDB taxonomy): Bacteria > Planctomycetota > Phycisphaerae > UBA1845 > CAIVHJ01 > JACZTW01. The sequence continues at coordinate 5,628 of JACZTW010000182.1, read as the reverse complement.
GCGCGTCGGCGAGATTGGGCCGGGCTTGCTCGTGTACTTGGGCGTCGGGCGCGACGATACCGCCAGTGACATCGCGTACATGGTCAACAAGATCCAGCACCTGCGCGTTTTCAACGACGCCGAGGGCAAGATGAACCTCAACGTCGAGCAGGCCGGCGGGTCCTGCTTGGTGGTCAGCGCCTTCACCACGCAGGGCGACGCCCGCAAAGGCCACCGCCCGGCATACTCCGCCGCCGCCGAGCCGGAGATGGCCGAGCAAATGTACGACCAATTCTGCGAGCAACTCCGCGCCACCGGCCTGACCGTCGCCACCGGCCGGTTCCGCGCCACGATGGCGGTTGACTCCGTGAACGACGGACCCATCTGCGTGCTCATCGACTCCCACAAGACCTTCTAACGCGCGCGGCCTACAGCTTCATGGGGTTTCCAATCTACCCTTTCGCTCTCGTGCCCTTGATCTTACGTACGAAATGGGTTTGTTCGGCCACTGGGGTTTTCGCGACCTCAACCGTTTCCCGCCCGGTCCGCCCAGCAGCCCCCGCGTGCGCAGGGGCCCCAAGCTGAACGCCTCCGATCTTACAGATGTCTCAGCGCGCAGCGTCATCGTCGTTCTCTCCGGACTTCTAACTTGCCGGGCGCGCTATGGAATGAGACGCGCGCATAACGCGCCCTGCGCCGATCGGCGGTCGAGGTTATTTTGACAAGGGCACCCCGGCATCGCTTCCGACGATCGCAGATTGGTCTCATTCGCCACTCTAGGGGCGCTTGGAAGCTCTCTTGCGGCGAACGGATGTGCGAAACGCCTTCGTAAGCTTGACAGACTTCTCGACGGCATCAAATTCTGAGTCATTTAGATTGGCGAATTCGTGAAAGCGATTCAGTTGGGCCTTAGTTCGCAAACGCTTGGCATGTTCCATGAGCCAGACGAGTCCGGACTCACAGCAGTTCTTCAACAGGTTCACATCGTCCAGATCGATGCCATCATGAATCCCTCTGTGGACAATTTTGCATCTCTCCTTGTAGAGACCGTTAAGCACGTCGAGCAGCCCGCTCGTGTCGCAGTTCCACGGCTTAGCATATTCCGCCAGTCGACAGCACACTCTCCCTCCGCTTCCGCGATCCTCACCCGCAAGTGTGATTGCTTCGGCACACTGCCACAGGCCAAGATAGATTCGATGGTGACGATTGGCGTCGAGAGCCTGAACGTACAGCCTCAGTCCGTCTGCAATGATACTACGCACGTCCATGTTGTCGTCAGGTACGCCTGCAAACAATGATAAGTTGCTTCGTAATGCCGAGAAGAAGCCCGCATTGAGGACGACTCCGCTGACACTTCTGATGCCCGGTTCCTCAGTGATGAACTCGCGCTGTTCAAGTGTCTTGGTGTCTCTGTTCCATCCCAGCATCCAGGGAGGATGCGGGATCTCCCGCAGAGATCTCTCGGGCCAATGAAAGGACTGCAACATGTATCCGAAGGCGAGTTCTAGAATGCCTCGCAGGGCGTCAAAGGCGGCGTCCACGGGCTTCCATGCTGAATCGAGATCGGATCCTGAAGCGGTGACGGTGATACACCATTCCGGTGTCGTACGCTCCTGCTGGAACTTCAGAGACAACAAGGCCTTGTCCACTCTGGACTTGCCCATAGTTCTCGTAGCTGAAAGCCAACTCTGCACCGTGAATGTGCTGCCGAGTACGGTAAGCCGAATTGGGGAATCAACGTCCGTTGCACATCGAAAGCTGAAAGGCAGAACAAATCTCCACCTGTGCGCAGGTTCTCGCCCGAGCTTCGATTGCTTGTTGAGGGAACTGTGAATACTCTCAAACTCGTCAATGCTCGTGACCGACTTGTCGATCATGTCGGAGAGCACGACCATTGCGTCATGCTGCGTGATTCTTTGCGCCGACCATGCCTCAAGTGCTCGGAAATCCAACTGATCTTGCATGGTCATGCCCCAACCGTGCGTTGCTCCCGCGACACTCTGTCGAATCGCAGCTGGCTTGAGCGCTGCCTTCAGCAAACGTTGGATAAGTTTCTGCACTTCCGAGCGTCTTGTGTTCCAGATGGCGCGATGCTTCCCAGGTTCAGTTCTTCCTCCGGACGGCATTGTTGGCATCTTGAGGCCCTCATGTGCTGTGAAGCCGTGCGGTCTCCAACAGTCCGAATGACCGAACCCATTCCCAGATGAGACAAACTGAAGCCTATGGCTCCTTGAGTGTCATTTCACCATTCATACGTCTGAATTCAATACTCAAATCGGTTCGCCGCACTCGGGACAGCGTGGCGCGCTCAAACCTTTGAGGATGTAGCGGCACTTGCGGCAGCGGGTTTCGCCCTCGCCGATCATTTCTTCGACCTTTTCCACGTCGGTGTACATATGCATCAGCCCGCAACTGCGGCAGCTAACGACATCCACCTTGGCGCCCTGTGAGAACCACTTGCTCATTTTTGGCGCATCGGCCGGCAGAAAGACCATCTTGGTCCAGCCTTCAGCCACCATCGATCTTGGCGCGCCGCGGGCCTCCCCGCAAGACAAACACTTGAAGTTCTTCAGATCCATCACGAGCGGAGCACCTTACTCAATCTCGACGGCCGATTCCAATGTATGCCATCCAGCACTATTTCGTAATTCGTAATTCAGAATTCGTAATTCACACCGCCGGTCGTGCGTTGTCGAGGCACAGGCGAACCAACTCTTCGATTCGGGCCGTGCCGACGCACATGACCGTGTCGGCGGCGCCCCAGTAGATTTTGACGGTGCCGTCGTCTTCGGGAATCGCTCCGCAAGTGAATACGACGTTGCGAACGTAGCCGGTACGCTCCCAAGGGTCTTCCGGCTGAAGGATCCACTCGTCGCCGACGCCGAGCACTTTGGCGGGGTCGTTCAAGTCGTGCAGGGCGACACCGAGGCGATAAACCGAGCCGTCCATCGTGGGAAACACGCCGTGGTAGATGTTCAGCCAGCCCTGTGGGGTCTTAATCGGCGTGGCGCCGGGGCCGATCTTCATTTCGTCCCAGTGATACTGCACCGGTTTGATCACCACGCGCGAATCGCCCCAATGCACCAAGTCCGGTGAGTAACTGATCCACATTGCCCACGGCGATATCTCCGAGTGAGGTCGATCGAGCCGGGCGTATCGGCCGTCGAACTTCTGCGGGAAGATCACGACGTTTCGCAGGTCGGCCTGTGTGATGAGTGCGACTCGTTCGATGCTGTCGAAATCGCGCGTGCGGGCCAGTCCGATACGCACGCCGTGTCGCGAGTAGGCGCTGTAGGTCAGCAGATACTCGCCGTCGATCTCGCAAATGCGGCAATCCTCGACGCCGAATTCTTCATACTCGGCGAACGGTCCTGCCGTGGCCGGCACGAGAAACGGCTCCGGCCGGACGGTGAAGTCGAAGCCGTTATCGCTTTCGGCGAGGCCGATGATGCTGCGGCCGTTGCGGCGGTGCGAGCGGAACAGCATGACGTATTTTCCGCCGTACTTGACCACACCGGCGTTATGCACGGTCTCGACCGCGTAAGGGACATCATCTTTTGTCAAAATCGGATTCTTTTCGTAGCGCTTGACAATTGGTTCCATAGTCCAGTCTCGATCCAAAGGTATTCGGAGCGGCCTGCATCGCGCAGCCGAAGGTCAAAGAGCCGCGGGCTTCAGACAACACGTAGGAACACCTACGCGCCGCGCTTCGATGCGGGTATGATTCTAATCTGCCATGGCGAGATTGACTAATCCCGAAGTGAAGCAATTTGACATTGAAAATCCTGGCTCTTGAACCATACTACGGCGGAAGTCACAAAGCTTTTGTGGACGGCTGGTCATCGCGGAGTTGCCACCATTGGACGCTGCTGACCCTTCCGCCGAACAAGTGGAAGTGGCGCATGCGCCATGCTGCCATCACGTTTGCCGAGGAAGTGGCGAGCAAGATCGACGATGGGGCCGAGTGGGATATGCTGTTCTGTTCGGACATGCTCAACTTGGCCGAATTCCTCGGTCTGGCCCCGGCACGGATCAGGCAGCTTCCCTCCGTCGTGTACTTTCATGAGAATCAACTCACCTATCCCGTGCAAGTCGAGCGCGAGCGTGACTATCATTTTGTGTTCACCAACATCACCACAGCCCTTGCGGCGACCCGTGTATGGTTCAATTCTGCATTTCATCGAGACGAATTCCTTCATGCGATGCCGGCGTTCCTCAAACGCATGCCGGATCATGTGCCGCTGGCCGTGGTTGATCGCATCGGCCAAAAGTCGGAGGTGCGCTCGCCGGGCATCGATGATTTCCAACCGCGTGGTTTTCGGTTGCCCGGCCCGATCCGTATTTTGTGGGCTGCCCGATGGGAACATGACAAGAACCCCGATGATTTCTTCGCCGCGCTCAAGATTCTCGTTGACCAGTGTGTCGATTTTCGTGTCAGCATCATCGGTGAGCAGTTTCGTGAGTATCCGGCCGTGTTCGATTCGGCCCGCGACGAATTCAAGGACCACATCAGCCGTTGGGGATACCAAGCGTGGCGGAGCGAGTATGTAGCCGCGCTCGCTGAGGCTGATGTATTTGTCTCAACAGCCAACCACGAGTTTTTCGGGATCAGCGTGGTCGAAGCGATCGCCGCCGGGGCTTATCCTCTGCTGCCCGAACGCCTTTCGTATCCTGAAATTCTTCAGGGCGTCGAAAACGCGGCGGTGTTTTTCTATGACGGCTCGCCTGAACGGCTCGCCGCCAAACTCAGCGAGCTTGCAGGCCGTGTGGCCGATGGGGACTTGTGGTGCGGCACCGGGAATGAGCCGGCGTCAGCGGTTGACCGGTTCCGGTGGGAATGGGTAGCGCCCGATTTGGACCGGGCATTATCCGATGCGCTGGCCGAATGAGAATTCGACCATGTTGCCGTCGGGATCGGGTACGGCGCAGTAGTAGCCCACGATGGCGCCGGCGTCTTCCGGAGGCCAGAGGCCCGTCAAGCCGTCGGCGACGGCGCGGCCGTGGATCGCGTCCACTTCATCGCGCGAATCGACAGACATCCCGATGTGTTGCCACGGCGGTTGTTCGTTACGCTCGTAGTCGGCTTCAAGGAGGACAATGACGAACTTCGGCGGGTCCTCACCCCAGCCCAACCAGACGACGGTGCCGGACGTGCTTTCACTTTCCCGTTGATGAACGACCTTCATTTCGCAATAGCGTTCATAGAACGCGACGGATCGATCCACGTCCCGTACCTGCAATGCCACGTGCGTACATTTCATGAGGAAGTAATCAGTAGCCAGTAGTTGCTAATCGGAAGGCGATGATTACCGTATATCGAGTGCCTTTGCAAGCCGGCGGGAAAGAGAGCAGGGATCACGTTGGAAAGGGATCGTCAGCTTGCTCAAGTGCTGCCGTTCTTGATCCAGTCCTGGGCTCTGGCGATCATGCTCGGCGGGAAGCCTTCGCGCTCCAGGAGTCGCAGGGCGTTGCGCTGGCTGGCGGGGCCGGCACGCAAGCGATGATCGAAGATTTCTCCGTCAGCTCCCAATTGCTCTTGAAAGTGATAGTTCGCCGCAGGTTTGCCTTCGACCAGGCCGGTGAGCGTCTGCTCGTGTGTGGCCAGCAGGAAGAAATCCTGTGTTTCGAGGAGGTGTTCGACCAGGGCCA
>JACZTW010000181.1 GCA_022573485.1 Planctomycetota bacterium | reverse complement strand
TGCCAGTGCATGGCCATTGTCCTGGCGTCGTAAAGCTGAACGCGATACATGCCGACATTACGCTCGCCGGTGTCGCGATCCTTGGTGTAGATGCCGCCGAAGGTGATGTATCGGCCTGTGCCGGTGGCAGTGCCGCCTTCGGCGTCTGCGGGCTTGCCGCCGTAGCCGCTGCGGCCGTCGTGAGGCCAACATTGAATGAGCGGCAGCGCGGTCAGATCAGCGTCGTCCGTGTGTACGACTTCGTGGCACAGGCCCTTCTTGACGATCTTCGGCGCGAAGCCGGCCAGCCGGGCCAGCTCGGGCAGTTTCTTCATTTTGTCGATGAGCGTGGTGGGCATTTGCGGCTTGACCAGCGATTCGATTCGCTGCGCCATTTCCTCGAAGTTCGCGCAGCCCAGCGCCATCATCATGCGCTCATAGCTGCCGTAGACGTTGATCGCGACCGGCAGGTCTGAGCCTTTCACGTTTTCAAAAAGCAACGCATGTCCGCCCTGTCGGCCGTGAACCGGATCAGTCGATGGCGGATCGTTGCGGTCGGCGGCCGGCATTTTGCTCATGCGATCGGCGACCGCGCCGATCTCCAGAACCGGGTCAACCTCGGCGGAAACCCGCTTGAGGTAACCGTACTCATCCAGTGCTTGAAGATACGATTGCAGGTCGGGGTACGGCATGATGATTCAATCGGTGACGATTCAATGACGCGGAGCCGAGGCATTGCGACCCTGCCAGCGTCCACGCGGGCTGATCCCGCACCAATTTGGCATTGAGCGCCCCGTCACAATCACAACGACGTTCTTTGCCAAATTGGTGCGGGACCGCGGCTCCTGGGTCGCGCCTGTTCGCCCTTCAACGTGATCCATCCTCCAAAATGCGTTTGCGCAAGGCCATATAGGCGGTGTGGATGGGGTTGGCCCCCCACACAATGGCCTTGACGAAATCAAGCGGCACGTAGTTTACGGTTTCCTCCAGCACTTCGCCATCATCGCCCAAGCGGGTCACGCTATCAAACAGAGGGATTCGCCCGCTGCCGCTGGTGGCCCAGTAGGCACTTTCCAAACCGCCCAGCAGGTCGATGCCGATCTGGTACTCAACCGTGGCGTCGTTGTTCTGCCAGCCGCTGGCGTACAGATTGTAGTACTTGCCCTGGAAGATGGCTTGATGTTGGATGCGGCCGTCCGCATATTCGGTGAACCAATCGTGCATCAGAGCGAAGTTGAAGGCGGCCAGATTGAGGCGTGGGAAGATCGTGGCCACCCAGCCTTGGCCCGCCTTGCCGCGCAGCACGCCTCCGCGAACGATTACTTCACCATACGCAATCGCCTGGCCCTCCTCGGCCGACCACAGTTGCGGCGGCGCACCGGGGATGCGGCTATAATCGACCGTGCCCGTGGGTTCCAGACCCGGATAGGCGGCGCGCAGCAACATTCGGATATGCTCAGTCGATAATGCCTCCGTCAGAACGATTTGCACTTCAGGGTCACTCAGCCTTCCCTGGGCTTGCGCCTGCACTAGCCCGCCCTCATAGCCCCCACGCACCTCCCAATCGCATTCGCCCTGCCGGCAGGCCAAGGTGCTCACGACTTCATCGAAGTGGTAAGTCACCCGCCGATCAAAGTCAAACCACTGCAAAGCATCGAATTGCAGAGCGACATCAGCGTGCAGTGCTCCGAACTGAGAATCGCCGAGGAGCATTTCTTCGAGATCGGCCCCTGTGATCGAGTGCCCCGTCGCCCGGACCCACAAAATCGCCGCATCGCTAATCAGGCTCCGCAGATCCGCCGTGGCCTGATCGCCATCGACTTCGCCGAACCGTACCGCAAGCTGAAGTGGATTCCCGCTGTCGGCGAGACAGCCTTCTCCCGCCAGCAGAGCACGCCATGATCCAGCTTGCAGTTCCAGCGAATCGCTGCGCCAACGCCCCTGATCGTATTGCACGATGCCATCCGCGGACAAGTCCGAATCGCCGGCGGAGACTCGGACTTCGTTCATGTCCAGCATGGCCGAATCCACGGACCAGCCGGCGTTGTCCGCAGCGAGTGCTGCCGCGAGACGCAGGTGTCCACTCAATTCCGCGTCCGAGAGGCCGGGCCAGACCTGGACCAGTTGGGACAGATCGGGCGCATCGAACGTCACCACGAGATCGGCTGCCTCAGCTTTTTCGAGCAAATTGCGGGCCGAATGCGCGACGAGTGTTCCGTTGACCGACGCCGACATTTCACTGACGCGAAGTTCGCACAGGCGCAGCTTCAGCGTGGTCGGCGACGCCGTACTTGAGCCGGGCACGATGCCGGCTTCGATCTCGAATTCAGCGGGCAGTCCTGCCGGCTTCGTGAACTGCGGGGGTGCGGTGAAGGCTAGGTCCGTCGCGTTTGCCAAGCCGGTCAATGCCCAGCGCGCACCGTCATAGCTCAGATCCCAATCCAATGTCAGCTCGCCGGCAGTTTCATAGCGTTCAAGCCAATCGTCGAGCCGGCTGTTGAACGCCTGCGCCCGCCAAGGCCCGTCGAGCGCGGCAGCCACATGAGCGGAACAGCGCAGGCGGCGCAAGACGGGCGGCGCGTCAGGATCAACACTCGGCTCCGAGGGGAATTGTGCGAACTCGCCGAAGTTGTCAAACTCAGCGGTGAATCCAGTCATCTCGATTGTTGAAGCGCCGAGCGTACACTTCAGATTGTCCAATAGAAGTTGGGCGGCGTCCCCCGGCGCGTCTCTTTCCAGCCGCCCCTCAAGAGCGAGCGTCAGCGGCGCGCCCGCCGGTTTGAGCCAACCATCGACCGTCGGCGTAAGATCGGTCTCCGTGAAATCCGCCTGCACATGCCAGCTCTGAGTGTCGCCGCGCCCGGAAGCCTCCAGATTCAATCTCCCCGCACCCCCGAGACCGTAGGATTCCAGTTGACGCCGAATCACTGGAAAATGCGACGCAAACGTGGGCAAATCCTCGTATTTCACTGCGGCGTGCAGATCATGTATCGGCTCGCCGTTGTCCTCGTCGGCTTGTTGCCATTCCGACACTACTTCCAGGCGCCCCCCCGGCAACTCGGCGACCAATCCGAACATTTCAGACGCCTGAGAGCGTCTGGCATCGTAGCGATAGTCCAGCTCGAATCGGGCGGCGTCTCCGCGGCGCAATTCAAAGGCGTCTCCAGCGCGGATGGCCAACTGGTTGCCTTCCGCGTGCAAGTGTACTCGCGCCACCGGCTTGCCGTGGATGCTGGCCAGGTTGGCGCTCACATCGACCCGACAATCGCCGGACAGCACGGGCAACACCCGCTGGTTAGCGGCTCCAAGGTCGCTGATCGCTGAAAGCTGATCGCTGACCGCTGATAGCTGACCGCTGACCGCTGATAGCTGATAGCTGATGTCCGGCAATCGCTCAGCAAGAGCGGGAAATAATGAAACGAAATGTTCGACAGCGACAACTTCGACGGAAGTTGACATCGATGCTTCCAGCGTGCCGCGCAGGAGCTTTTCACGGTCCCACTTCGACTCCGGCAATTCAGCAGCGATCGTAAAGTCGGCCCCTTCGCCGGTGGTGACCATTCGCGCCGGGCCGAAGTGCAGATCGATGTGTACGTTCTCCAGCCGGCCGGCTGAATCCGCGGACCACAATCCGCTGTAGTCCACGGACAAAGGCATTCCGGGCTTCTTTTCGAGCTCCCGCCCGACCTTCAGCGCTGCGTCGGCGCCCAAGTCCAGATGGCCTGTAAACCGCGAGCCTTCAGCGCGCGGAACGAACTCGAGCCGCAGTGATCCCGGACCCTGGGCAGCCACATCCGGCAGCCACTGTGAAAGCACGGGCGCGCGATCGAAGAGTTCAGCAAAGTCGGCAGTCTCAAACGCGAGTTGAAGACTGGAGGTTCTGAGCCAGTGTAAGAGCCCAAATCCAGGTGCCGGCTCCAGGCTTCGGGCTTCAGGCTTCGGGCCCCGGGCTCCCGGGGAAGCACCTGAAGCCTGAAGCCCGACGCCTGAAGCCTGTTCGGAGGAATCGAGCGGCCAATCGCCGGTGACCTCGAGGGTTGAACGACCGATGGTCACGTTGCACCGCCGCCAGTGCCATTGGCCCGCTTCATCATGGTTAAGCGTGAGCGCCATGCGTTTGGCCTCGCCCGGCGGCAAGTTCACCAGATCACCCCACTCGATTCGCGACGCTGTCGCATCGAGTCGAATGTCGTAACGCTCGCCTTGAATCGTTCGCGCGTAGTCGAACTCGAACTCGCAAGGCCCGTCGGCGCGAAAGCTGAGTGCTGAGGACTGAGGACTGAGGACTGAGGCCAGAACCGCGAGTCGCTTTCGCAAGACGTCCAGCGACTCGGCCCGGCCTGACAAAGCAACGACCGTCCGGCGGTCCGAATGGGGATCGATCACCACAGCGCGTGAGCCTCGGCCGGTCAGTGAAAAAGCGTGCGGGGCGTCGTATTTCAACTTCGAGAGCTCGATATAGTCAGCCTGCGGGTCCCAGCGGCCTGCGATGCTGAGGCTGGATTGCTCAAACAACGCCCAGGATCGGCCCCCGCTCAACAACAGCGTCGGCTGGTGCAGCGTGACGTCGGCGGAAAACGTGATGTTCAAATCCTCTGAGATCTGCACCTCAAGCGACCCATCGCTGAAGCCTCTGAGCGATTGCACGCCCTCGAAGGGAATAAACAATCGTGGCACTTGCCGGAGATCCAGATCGCGCCATTGGATGGACCCGCCGCCGCCGAGCGGCACGTCGGCGCTGAGGCGAGGCGTGGTGATGTCACCGCTGACGGCCACGCGACCGCCGACATTTGCATCCTCCTCTTGAGGTCCGCCCTCGACGTTGACGCGTCCGGTTGAGGGAGTCAAACTGCACTTGAGCATCGGCAAGACGATTTGTTGTGGGTCGCTGCCGCTGTCAACGGCGGAGGGACGCAGGTCTATGAAGTTCAATGTCAGGCCGGTGATGTCGAACAACCGAGCGGGCAAACGGGCGCCGCCGCGATCGTTCAAGTCGGCGATGTTCAACGCGCCCTGTTCGTTTACGACTGCCCAGCATTGAGGCTGCCGGATCTGGATACGGTCAAATGGGGCGGCGCTCACACCCAGCAAGTGCCCGAGGAGCCGCGCCGGCCGGGCCAGTGCATACCGGCTGAGTGGGATTGACAATTCTTCTGCTTCCGCGAGCGCGCCCTCGCCGAAGCCTTCTCTGCGTCCGATGCGAAAGCCTTTGATCGTCAGTCCTCGGCTGTAGTCGAAGGCCACGGACTCGATCTGCACGGGGCGGTTCATCAGACGTTGCATGCGGCTGGCCAGTGTCGCCGCGATCCACCGGCCCGGCACCAGCCACGGCGTCGCAAGGTACAACAGCACACACAAAAGGAGAACGATCCCGCCAATACGGAGGATTTTCTTCCGGCGCGTTCGCCGGGCTGTCGGGGCTGTGTCCGGTCCGCTCATCACGCGTACATGCTAAACCCGATCGCCGCCGGGATACAGCCGGGCGCTGAGGACTGAGGACGGAGGCTTTTGCCGACCGCGGCCCCTCAGCACTCAGTCCTCAGCACTCAGTCCTCCACAGGACGAATCGACGACCACTTCGGCAAAATCGATCGTCGCGGCAATGAGTTGTGCGATCCGCTCAGCAGAAATAGGGTAGCGCGCGAATCCGGCGACGATCCCGGGAGTCACTTGCCAGGCAAATTCCTCTGGCTGCTCCGCCAACCAAGCCGTCAGCAGGCCGGCGGCGACGTGCGACTGGTCCGCAGGCGTCATATAGCAGTAGGCGGCCGGGCCAGCCCGCTGGCGGGGCTGCGGCTCGGACAAGTCGACGAGCGCCGCCTTTCTGAGAGATGTGGCTAACTCCCGATCCCTTCCCAACCGGACATCCTGTAATTCACCCGGGAGTTCGAGGGCGATGACGACGTACTGCACCAATTGGCGGCGGCTTCGGGCGCCCAGTTCGGTCAGGAAGCGAAAACAAGTCAACTCGCGATTTTTTGAGGTGCCCGTCAGCACCTGCGAGGTGCCCGTCAGCACCTGCGAGGTGCCCGTCAGCACATCGAGAGTCTGGCGGCAATGCCCGCGGCGCAGCAACTCCAGGTCGGCAAAGCGATCGAGAACGCTGTTCTCGTCGTCGCGTTGTCGGCTGAGGCTGTGCGCGCGTGCCAGCTTGGCCAGCGGGCGCCTTTCGAGTCGGGAACGAATCCAAATACCGAAGACGACGACGGCCAACATCGAGAGCACGACATACTGCGGTGCCGCGACAGCCAACAGGCACGAGTTTACAGACGCGATCATGATGCAGTATCCAGACAAGCCCTGCATTGCGGTTCCCGGCGCAGCTCGGGCGGTCCAGTCATAGAATTGCTCCACAAGTAGTAATCGGCTGATCCCGGTTCGCCGGGATTGCCTCAGCCGGTCCGAGTTCATACCATAGGCGGAGCCCTCGGCCAACACTAAGTTGGAATCGCAGCGGCCTTTGTTCGTCAGAAGAGGCACCATGGACCTGACCGCGACGTTGCAGGCGTATTCCGGACGGCAAGTGATTCTGGATACCGCCGGTTCGACCGTCTATCTTGGCATTTTGAAGGAAGCGGCCGAGACGGGCTTCTTGCTCGAGAACGCGGACATCCATGATTGTCGCGAGGGCCACGCGGGAAAGGAAGCATATGTCTTTGAAGCCAAAATCAACGGCATCCGCACTAATCGCAAGCGGCTCTTTGTGATGCGTTCGGCGGTGATCAGCATCGCGGCCCTGGACGATGTGGTTCAGGAAGATCTGGATCCTTCGGAAAACGTAGCCTGATGAGAATACTCGTTACCGGCGGCGCCGGATACGTGGGGAGTCACTGTGCCAAGCTTCTCGTGGAGCGCGGCCATGAGGTCGTTGTCTACGACAACTTGCAGCAGGGCCATCGCGACGCCGCCCCGCCCGACGCCACATTGATCCGCGGCGATCTGCTGGATCGTGATCGCCTGCGGCAGACCTTCGAAGATCATGCGATCGACGGAGTGATGCACTTCGCCGCACTGCTCAACGTCAACGAATCGATCTCGCAGCCGCAACGATACTACGAGAACAACGTGCTGGGCAGCTTGAACTTGATCGGCGAGATGATTCGAAAGAAGGTACATCGCCTGGTCTGGAGTTCCTCGTGTGCGGTGTACGGCTCGCCCTCGAGCGTGCCCATTACCGAAGACATGCCGAAACAGCCGATCAGCCCCTACGGACGGACCAAGTGGACCGTGGAGATGGCCCTGAGAGATTTCTCCCAAAATGGCGGCCTGGGTTCGATCTCACTGCGATATTTCAATGCCTGCGGGGCAGCGTCCGACGGTACCCTGGGCGAAGACCGTGATCCAGAGTATCACTTGATTCCTGTGGTCTTGCAGGTGCCGCTGGGCCAGCGCGAGAAAGTGTTCATCTTCGGTACAGATTATCCGACGCCGGACGGCACAGCCGTACGAGACTATATCCACGTGGAGGATCTGGCGAGTGCGCATTTGCTGGCTTTGGAGGCCATTCAAGACGGTCAAGCGCTGGCCTTCAATGTGGGTACGGGCCAAGGCTACTCGGTGCGCGAAGTGATCGAAGCGGCGCGTCGCGTTTCGGGCCATGCCATTCCCGCCGAGCAAGCGGAGCGACGCGAAGGCGATCCGCCCGAACTTTATGCCGACAACAGCCTGATTCGAGAACAGCTCGGCTGGCATCCGGAAATCACTGACATTTCGGACATCATTGCGTCCGCGTGGCGGTGGCATGAAAAGAACCCCGAGGGCTATGAAGACTGACCGGGCGATTGCGGAATACGGATGAATCATGCCCAGCACTCAGCACGAATGACGAACTACGAATGACGAATGACGAACGATGGAGTCGGCGCGTGAACGGAGTCGCGGTTGATCACAACATTCGAGCGGAATGGAATGCACGCTTCGGCCGCTGGCTCCTCGCCCTTCCGCTTCTGACGCTGATCCTGCAATCCGTGATCTTTCTGGGGATGAACTGGTCGCGGGCGGGCTCGATCAACCTCTGGCCTGTGAGCTTCGTCTGCCTCACGCCGTGGGTGTTGTTTGTGGTCACCGCACGCCGGCGCCGCATGGCCTATCTGCTG
>JACZTW010000008.1 GCA_022573485.1 Planctomycetota bacterium | reverse complement strand
CCGCTCGCCGGCTCAATCCGAAACATGGTCCGACATTTCGAGCAGGACCCATCGCTCGGCGCCGCGGGGTTTGTGGTGCGCCTGCCGGACGGGATGCGGGAATGCTCCGCCCTGCCGAATGTGTTCGTCGGCTGCGGCGTCGGCTTCCGGCGCGCCGTACTCAACGCGGTCGGCGGGCTGGATGTGTCGTACTTCATGCAGGCTGAAGAGTATGATCTCAGCTTCCGCCTGATCCAGGCCGGATACTCCGTGCGGACGTTTGACAACCTGCACGTCATGCACTTGAAGAGTCCCGCCGCCCGCAGCGGGCGACAGAAAGTTTTCTATGACGCGCGCAACAATCTTGCTTTGGCGGCCACGTACCTGCCTGCTCCGTGGCACCGCGAGTACCTCCGCGATTGGCGGCAGCGCTACGGCTGGCTCGCCCGGCTGGCCGATGCAGATCGCGAATTCCAGGACGGCTGCGTGCTGGGACTGGCCCGCGGGTATTACCGGAGATGGACCAGGCCGCAATTGCGCCTCCGGGATAAGACAACCCGGCACATCTTCGGGATCGACTTGATTGAGTCGGCGATGGCCCGGCTCGCCGCGCAGCGCTGCGCGCGCATACTCCTCGCGGACCTGGGCAAGAATATCTTCCCGTACTACCGCGCCGCCACGATGTCGGGCCTTCAAATTGTGGCGATTATGGATGACCGTTTCGCCGGCGACGATCGCCGATACCGCGGAATCCCGATCGTCGATCGGGCGCGGGGCCTCCGGCTCGACGCAAACGCCATCGTGGTGAGCAATTCCTCCCCGATCCACGCACGGATCACTGAACTGGAACTGTGTGCCAAGACCGATCTGCCTGTATATCGTTGGCATGGCCGCTTCGATTTCGAACCCCCCGGCGACCTTACTCCGGAGCAATAGCCGTCTCGAATCGCAGTAGACACCCGCAGCGGCATGAATCGTAAAGTGTTTCCGCCACCTTGGCCGAGAATTGCCGTATAATCCAGTGACCCGTGCGAATCCGCGTATAGGACCACGATTATGACCCATCGATACCTCTTCCTTTTGCTCGCGCTCACTTGGGCGACGACCTCTGTTGAACTCAGCGGTGCTATTCAGGAGCCCAACCCGCCCGACAACAGCGAGGCGCCACAGGCATCCACGGCGCAGGGCCGGCCGGGCTATCTGCTCAGCGACGGCATGGTCAGGGCCATGCTCAAGCGGACAGCCTACGAATTGGCCCGCAATTTGAAGATGGATGACGAACAGACGCGGCAACTGTCGCAGCGGGCCGAGGAAGTGTGGATGCCCTTCTTTGCCAAGCACCGCGCCGAGGTCGCGCCGGTGGTCGATCGCATGCTCCAGGCTCAATGGGACCCGGACCTGCCGTCGGCTGAGGAGGCACAGGTCTGGGCGCGAAAAGCTCTGAAGGTACATGATTTGCTCGTCGAGAAAATGGCCGAGAGCAACCAGGAAATCGCCAAAATGCTCACGCCCGAGCAACTCGATAAGTTCCGCAAGCTCGCGGCGCAGTTTGACGGAGGCCTGAAGTGGTTCAAGCTCGAACTCGAGAAGATGGAGCGCGGCGAACTCAGCGAGACGGCTTGGGCTGGAAGGCGCCTGAGCCGCCAGGAGCGACGGCGACGCTACGAACGGAAGCGCGAGCAGAAGCAAGCCGATCAAATCCTTCCCTCGCCGGAACTTCTCGCCGTAACGGTTGACGCATGGGACGCGTACGTGACGCAGTTTGTGGCCCAGTTCAACCTGGACGACGCCCAGAAGCTGGCTGCGGGCAGCGTGCTCGCCGATGTGAAGGCCCGCGCCGAACAATACTCGAAGGCCCACGCGGACGAACTCCAGGCCGCCACGAACGAGATCACGCAGGCTACCAAAGAGCGGCGCAAGAGCATCATCGATGACCAGGCTGAGTTGATGCAACCGCTGAACGAACTCTTTGCGGAACTGAAGAGTCGGCTGGAACAGATCCCGACCGAAGCCCAGCGCTCCAAGGCCGAACTTCCCGCACAGGCCGAGCCGCCCGGCAACAGTTGAACCGAATCGGCCGATCGGCAGATAGGTCGAATGAAAGTATGAGTACCACGAGTCATCACAACACAACTCCCGCAGGCCCTTATTGGCAGGCCGCGGCGGATTATGGTATCGATATGAGCCAATTGGAATGCTTGCTGGCGCTGACGCCGAGTGAGCGCCTCGAGCGCCATGAACAGGCCCGGCAACTCGTTTTCGCACTCCGCCGGGCAGGCACGAAGCTCTATGGATACGATCCACGTCATCCTCCGGCGCCTTCATGATCACCAGGTCGAGTTTGTCGTTGTGGGAGGAATGGCCGGGATAATACACGGATCGAGCATCGTCACCGAAGATCTGGACATTTGCGCCCCGTTTACCACCGAGAATCTCTCCCGACTGCTGGCAGCGCTGCAAGACAGCAACCCTCGACACCGTATGCCGACACACCGACCTCCATTGCCAAATGACCCCGAAACACTCGCAACTTTCAAGAACTTGTATATTCAATCTGACCTCGGGCAGCTCGACGTTCTCTCCACCATCGACAATGTCGGATCGTACGAGCAAGTGCGTCTTGACTCCACGGCAGTTGATCTCGGCGGCCTGGCATTACGCGTCTTGAATCTGGATGCCTTGATTCGAGCAAAGGCCACCATATCCCGGCCCAAGGATCGACAAGCGGTTGCCGAACTGAAGGCCCTCCTTGAGCGGCACAAACAACAAGAGTGACATTCATGGGCACAGGGATCGAGCATTCCTGGACTTTGATTCCCTCTGAAGCAATCGCGCTGCAACAGCAACTGCGAAAGAAGATTCGCACATCCGGCACGCTTCGCCCGAACCAAATCAAGACCATCGCCGGAGCCGATTGCGCCTTCGATAAAACCGGGCGCTATGGTTTTGCAGGTGTGGTCGTGTATCGGTATCCCGAACTTGAAGTCATCCGGCGCGTCGGCCGGCGGAGCAAGGTGACTTTCCCGTATGTGCCCGGCTTGTTGAGCTTCCGCGAGGCGCCGCTGCTTCTGGCGGCGATCGAGAAGCTCGACGAATTGCCCGATTTGCTCATATTCGACGGTCAGGGAATCGCACACCCGCGCCGCTGCGGCATTGCCTCTCATATGGGGCTGCTCCTCGATCGCCCGTCGATCGGCTGCGCCAAGTCGCGGCTGATCGGCCGGCACCGCACGCCGGGGCAGAAGCCCGGAAGCAGCGCACCGCTCACGATCGACGGCGAGCACGTCGGCAACGTCCTGCGCACCAAGCGCGGTTGCAAGCCGGTCTATGTCTCGGTCGGCCACCGCATCAACCTCACACAGGCCACAGAGATCGTCATGAAGTGCGTCGGCAAATACCGCATTCCCATCCCCACGCGCGATGCCGATCTCTATGTAGCCCAACTCAAGGCCCGAACGAAGTAGGGAGCGGCGACGTTCACGGGCTGACGGCACGGGCACCCGCATTCCCGAAACTCCTTTCAGTGCGAACGCACCAGATTTCGAACCAGCCGGGGGAAGTCCTCGAAGCGATCGGTGGCTGGATTGTACGCCTTGGACCACTCGATCATGCGAACCGCAACCAGTTCGACGTCGGGATAGATCACGATGTACTGGCCCAGTCGGCCTTCCGCGCGGAAGCCCACGAGGTCTTCGTATTCCTTGGACGACAGCGCAATCGAGTGCGGCGCCAGCGCCTCGCGGAGCGGCGTCATATAGTCGGCACCGAACGCCCGCTGAAGGGCCGCGATATACTCGTCATCCGTCACATACTTGCCTTTGAGGGCTGTGGCGCGCTCGATGAAGTCGGCGGCCACGCCGGCGGCGCGCAGTTCATCAATCTTGGCGTCATCGACGATGTACGTCGTCCGGTCATAGATCAGCCACCACAGCAACCCGTAATTCCGGCGCAGCGGTGTAGCCGGCTTGAGCGAATCGGCGAACCATTGCTCGGCGATCAGCCGTTTGCCATTCCATGCGCCGCGATTGACGACCAGCACGCCGAATTTGGCCAGATCCTTCGCGTGAATCTTAAGCCCTGCCATGCAATAGGGGTTGCCGGCCGCGTCCTGATCCCAGCTTGTATCTGTAATGCCCATGGCCTTGCAAAGATCCTCACGAAACAGGACATCCATCTTCTTGCCTGCGGCGCGCTCGATCACGCCGGCGATGAGATTGACAGCCTTATTGTTGTAACTCCACTTGGCGCCCGGCGGGTGGGACAGCTCCGCCGCCAACGCGAGTTTGACCACGTCTGGGCTGGGGTAGATCTCCAGGTCGGCCCGGGGCACGTTTTGCAGACCCGATGTCTGGTCGAGCAGGTGCCGGAGGGTGATGTCTTTCTTGAGCCCTTGATTCCATTCAGGGAAGTAGCTGCCCACAGGCGTGTCGAGAGACTTGATGACGCCCGTCGAGATCAGCCGGCCGACGATGAGGTTGACGATGGATTTGGTCACCGACATGGCCTCGATCTTCCGCCGGGGCTTGTCGAAGTACCATTCGCCAGCCAGCCGGCCGCGATGAAACACGACCAGCGCGTCAGAATGCGAACTCCGGCCTTGCTCAACAAGCGCCACCAGCGCCGCCGCGTCGAGCGCCGCTCTGGCGGCGGCTTGATTGGGAGGCGTCTCGAATCCCGAAGCGGCCACGCCAGGGCAGGTCAGGATCGCAGCAGTCAGACACACAAAGAATGGTGACAACAATGGTTCACCTCCACAGACACAGACGTGCCGCAACACCGGCCCCGCTCGACCAACGCGGGGCGGCGCGGGGCGGCCCGCCTGCCGCCTGGGCGACACTCCCTCGCCAGCGCGCCAGGCCGGACGACTGCGGACCGACGGTAGGCCCTGAGCCTCAAGCCGTCAAGCCGGGAGCGATCTCTCCCGCAGCGCTGGTTTCCATTGCCAATCATGCTCATCAAACCCGGCCTTTCTCGCTTGCCGCGTTGAGCTTGCGGCGAAATGGCTTTGTTCGGCCACTGAGCTTTTGCGTGGTTCGCACCTCTTTCTGGTTTGGACTTGGGACGTTTTGATTCTTGGACTTTTTGTACTTCCCTCTTCACGATCCACTCTTCACGTCACTGCTTCCGCGCCCATCACGCCGCCGTTCGTAATGGGCGCGCACACTCGGCGCACGCCCTTCCCTACTCTGTTTACTTGCCGGGCGCCTTATGGCTCCGGAGGCGTGAGGCGATCAGAAGTGGCGTGCGTCGCGACCTCCTTGGCAGGGTGGCCCATCTCAGTAGCAACCCGGTGAGATGGGGTACTCGAATGCGCTACGCCGAGCGCTGCGAACTGAATCCGTCGAAATTCGTCTCCCCCGCCGCGACGCCTGCCGCGGGCGGGTGAACAAGGTGAGGCACCCAACCCGAAAAGGCGCTTCTCGCACACGTTTTTGTCTTGATTAAGTTTTTCTTTTGAGTGAAGCACCTTGGCCGAATGGTTTAGCGGGCTGACAGAGTGGCGCGTTCCGCCCCGGCTCGGAGAGAAGCTCGGCGATCGTTATCGAGGCGAACGACTGCTCCACCAACTCGGCGGATTCGTCAAGTCGCTTGTGCAACGGGCAAAGATTCGTTCCGTGCGAATCAATCCCCAAGGGACAGCGGTCGATCCGTTTGATCGGGGCCACTGCATTAACGACCTCAAGAAGCGTCACCTCCTCAGCCGGCTTGGCGAGGATGAACCCTCCGCCCAGCCCGCGCCTGGACTCGACCAAGCCCGCTTTACGCAAGGTCTGGAGGACTTTTGACAAATAGCCGGGCGGCACCTTCGTAATCTCCGCGATCATCGGAGTCACCACAGCGTCCCCACTGTTTTGAGCAATGGCCACCATGGCCCTCAATGCGTACTCAGCGGTCTGTGAAATCATACGCGCGTTCCATATTTGGCTATTTGGGCCTTGACATCCAAATTATGTCCGGTATATTCAAGAAGTCAAGAGGGTATTTGGACCCAAATAACCAATTAAGTCCTGGAGCCTGAATAATGAACATGAAGCGGTTGTGGATCGCGTTCGCAGCGGTGATGGTCGGATCATTCTCCGTATTGGGGTATTACGGGGTGGTGCTCTACCGAGAGGCTCCGCCAATCCCGGCAAGAGTCGTTACCACTGACGGGGAGGTGCTCTTCACGGGCCAGGATATTAGTGACGGCCAGAATGTTTGGCAATCGATGGGCGGCCAAGAGGTCGGCAGCGTCTGGGGTCACGGCGCTTACCTCGCCCCGGACTGGTCGGCGGATTGGCTTCACCGCGAGGCCACTTGGCTTCTGGAGCAATGGGCGCAGAACGAACACGGAGGCGAATACGCTTCATTGCACGAAGAAGTACAAGCCTCACTTCGCCAGCGGCTTAAGACTGAGCTACGCACGAATACTTACGATGCGCAAACGGGTGTCTTGGAAGTTTCTGTTCAACGAGCAGAAGCGATTCGCGAAGTGGGGACACACTACACGAAGCTGTTCGGAGACGATGAGACGCTCGATGAGCTTCGCGATGCCTACGCGATTCCTCCGAACGCGATCAAGACTTCGGAGCGTCGAGACAAGCTCAATGCGTTCTTTTTCTGGGTTTCATGGGTTTGCTCAACGAATCGGCCCGGCAAGGATATTACATACACTAATAACTGGCCTGCGGAAAGTTTGATCGACAATCGCCCGACCGGCGCCATCATAGTGTGGTCGGTCGTGAGCTTCGTTGTTTTGCTCGCGGGAATCGGCGCGCTTTCTTCGTACTTCGCGGTGGCCCGCGAGAAGGAACAAGCGCCGCACGAGGTCCCGCATTTGAACCCCATGCTGGATCTTTCACCCACGCCTTCCATGAAGGCGACGTTGAAGTATTTTTGGATCGTGATGGCCATGATGATTGCGCAAGTCGGGCTCGGTGCGATCACCGCCCATTACGGCGTCGAGGGATCGGGTTTCTATGGCTTTCCATTGGCGGAGTGGCTGCCCTACGCAGTGACGCGAACGTGGCACTCGCAGCTCGGCATTTTCTGGATCGCGACGGCGTGGCTGGGCACGGGTTTGTTCATGGCGCCTGCGGTTTCGGGACATGAACCCAAGTTCCAACGCCTCGGCGTTAATTTCCTATGGGGCTGCCTAGTGGTGATCGTGGCGGGTTCGCTGGCCGGCGAGTGGCTTGGTGTTCAGCAACACCTCGGATACGTCGCAAACTTCTGGTTCGGGCATCAGGGCTATGAGTATGTGGATCTCGGTCGTTTTTGGCAGATCTTCCTGCTGGTCGGGTTATTCCTTTGGCTTGGGCTGATGCTGCGTGCCATGTGGCCTGCGATCAAGAAGCCGGGTGAAAACCGTAATCTTTTAGTGCTCTTTCTCATCGCGTCTGCTGCCATCGCATTGTTTTACGGTGCGGGATTGATGTGGGGGCGGCAAACGAACCTTGCCATCGCCGAGTATTGGCGTTGGTGGGTTGTTCACTTGTGGGTCGAGGGGTTCTTCGAGGTTTTCGCGACGGTGGTGATCGCTTTTCTGTTCACTCGAATGGGGTTGCTGCGCGTGTCCACGGCGACGGCCGCCGCCCTCTTCGCCACGACGATTTTCCTGAGTGGCGGCATCGTTGGAACGTTTCACCACCTCTATTTTACGGGCACGCCGACGGTGATTTTGGCGCTGGGCGCCACGTTCAGCGCGCTTGAAGTCGTCCCGCTCGTACTCATTGGCTTTGAAGCGTTCGAGAGCCTCAAGTTGGGTCGCTCGCGTCCATGGGTCTCAGCCTATAAGTGGCCGATCTACTTTTTTGTTTCTGTCACGTTCTGGAACTTGGTCGGCGCCGGTTTGTTCGGCTTCCTGATCAATCCGCCCATCGCGCTGTACTACATGCAGGGACTGAACACCACGGCGGTGCATGCGCATACTGCATTGTTCGGCGTCTATGGCATGCTCGGCATTGGACTCATGCTTTTCTGTTTCAAGGGGGCGGCGGCACATCAGGTTTGGCATACACGGATGCTGTCTTTCGCTTTTTGGTCAATCAACATTGGGCTGACGTTGATGGTCTTGATCAGCGTGCTGCCGGTCGGACTGATGCAGACCTGGGCGAGCGTGGAGCACGGCATGTGGTACGCACGGTCCGCGGAGTTTCTGAAAACGGATGTGATGAGCACGTTTCGATGGCTTCGCGTGATCGGCGACACGATTCTTGCTGCCGGAATCATGGCGCTCGGCTGGTTTGTACTGGGACTCAAGACCGGCTGGTCAATCAAGCGATAGCGAGCGCTACAAACTGAATCCGTCGAAATTCGTCTCCCCCACCCGCCGCCGTCAAGCAGCCCCAATTACCTTGCGAGCCACTCAAAATACGCCCCAATCACTTTTTTTGTTTTTTCGCCTTGACCTTCAAGTTACCTTGAGGGTGTAGAATAGGGGTGAAATGACGACGAAGGCACAAACAGACGAGTTGATGACCATCGGCCAAGTAGCTCAGGCAGCGGGCGTGACGACGCCGACCCTGCGGTACTACGAGGAGGAAGGAATCCTCTCGCCGACCACACGGAGCCGTGCAGGCTACCGGCTTTACGATGCCCAAGCGGTCGAGCAGTTGCAGTTCATTCGCTCGGCCCAAGCGGTGGGCTTTACACTTGACGACATCCGCACGCTCCTGAGCCTCGACATAGGCAACGCCAAGTCCTGCCAGGCTGAAGTGCAGGGTTTGCTCACGCAACGTCTGGGGGAAGTCAACGAGAAGATGAAGGACTTAAAACGGGTTCAGGCGGCTTTGGGGCGTGCCTTGGACCAATGCCGACGCTCCAACGGGGAGTGTGCGGTAATCAAGAAAATCCGCCCCGCTGGAAAAAGAAGGAGATGATGATGGTGACGAGACGATGGACGCTCCCTACTCTGGTGCTGGCGATACTTAGCGTCGCCACACTTGGCGCGGTGAAGCTGGCGGCTGCCAACATGGAGCGGGCGGATTGCCCCGGAAAGATCGTCTGCCCGGAGACGGGCAAGCTCATCTGCCGGGATCAGTGCCCGACGATTGACCAAAACCGCCCGGATTGTCCGGGCCAAGTCGTGTGTCCGCTCACGGGGCAGCTCGTGTGCAAAGACCGGTGTCCGGTCGGCGACACAGCCACGAAGAACATGAACACGAAGGCCAAGCCGGCGTGCTGCCGAAAAGGCAAGTGACGGCTGGCAACCCGAAGGACGTCCCTGTTGCGGAAAGCGCGTCGCGACGGGGCCGTCCGGATTGGCTGCAGACGATCATCGCCATTCCGGCGGCGGCACTCCCGCTTTTACCGAGCTTTTCGTGCCCGGTGTGCATCGCGGCCTACGCAGGCTTGCTCTCTTCGCTCGGATTGGGTCTTATTCTCACTGATCGCGTGCAGCGGCCGTTGATCGTTGCATTCCTGATTATTTCGGTTGCCGGCGTAGGCTGGGCGGCGAGGCGATACAAAAGGGCCGGGCCGTTCGTACTTGTCCTGCTTGGCGCCGCAGGGATCGTCGCGGGCCGCCTCGCATGGAGCGTGGCACCAGCGCTTTATGCTGGTGTTATCTGCCTCGTGGCAGGCACTGTCTGGAATCTCATCCTGAAGCGGCCTCGGCGGCAGCTCGCTGAGAGCGAGCTGTCGCAGGAGAAGAGGCCGGGTGGGCCCTCTAATTAGCGAAGCAGCGAGATGAGATCCTTGAATTCTCTGCGCCGGGCGGTGCAAACTGAATCCGTCGAAATTCGCCTCCCCCACCTCGCCGCCCGCCGCAGTCGGGCGAACGAGATGGGCCACCTGACCTGGCCCCAATTCAGCCGCGCTTGTCTCGGCGATTGCGTTTGGTTACTATCATAGCGGGTTGTGTGGTACGTCTTGTGCGGCGCGATCGACAAATTCGCACGCCGATGCAATATTTATACAAGCCGGTGGAATAAGGGGTTTATCATGCAGAAGAATCTCTCTCGTCGGACTTTCGTTACGGCTGTACCGAGCATCTGCGCGGCGTCCCTGCTGATTCCCGAGCGAGCCAAGGGCGAGGATCAGGCCTCGGGGGATCAGCGATCGCCGGTGCTCGATCCTCATTTGCTGTCGCAGGATCCCAAGCGGGTCAAAGAAACGGTGGCTGTGTCGCACGGTAACTTGCTGCGGGTTCGCGAACTCGTTGAAGCCAGCCCCGCGCTGGCCAAGGCCACCTGGGATTGGGGCTTCGGCGATTGGGAAACCGCGCTTGGAGCGGCATCACACACTGGAGGCCGCGAGATCGCGGAACTACTCATCGCCCATGGTGCCCGGCCGGACATTTTTACGTTTGCGATGTTTGGCCAGCTCGACGTGGTCAAAGCCTACGTCGAAGCGAACCCCGGAATACAATGCACACACGGCCCGCATGGGTTCACGCTTCTACACCATGCGCGGAAAGGCGGGGATCGGGCACTGCCGGTCGTCGAGTATCTCAAGACACTCGGCGACGCGGACATTGGATACACGTCGCTGCCGCTCTCCGAAGAAGAAAAGAAAGTCTACCTGGGCGTGTATTCGTTCGGCCCGGGGTCGGAAAACAGTGTCGAGGTGGGCGTCAGCCGGGATGGTTCGCTGAGGATCAAGCGCGGCGCCGACGGCACCCCACGCCGCTTGTTTTATCAAGGCAAGAATGAGTTCCACCCCGCCGGCGCCCCGGCCGTCCGCATTCGCTTCAACGTTAAGAACGATCGCGCATCGGCGCTGACGGTCTCTGATCCGGAGCCGATCTTGACCGCCTGGCGCGAGACATCGTAAAAAACCGAGAAATGGCCGTACTGGGCTGATTCCATCACATGCCCCATGAAGGAGAATTTCGATGACCACGAAGCGCAAACCAGCAATTTTTGGATTGATCCTGGCGACATTGGTCGTTGCCGGAGGGCTCGCTTTTGAAGGCTGTGGAGGAGGAGGCGATCCGGGCGCCAATGAGGTCTTCATGCAGGCGATCGCTTTCAACCCCATGGAGATCACCATCCAGGCCGGCGAGTCGGTGACATGGACCAATCAGGACATTGTGCCTCATACCGCCACTTCCGGTAATCCTGGAGACGAAGATTTGGGGGCGGCGATCTTCCGTTCGGCGCTGCTCAGCCAAGGAGGCACGTTCACGCACCCATTCAACGACCCGGGCGAGTTTGTGTACTTCTGTGAAGTCCACCCCGGAATGATGCGTGACGCAAAAGTCATTGTGGAGGGCGGCAATTAGAGCAGCCCACCAGAGGGTCAAGGAATATCAATTCCTGCTTGCCCCTTGGTGACTGCAAAACGCTTCCGGGAGGGCGTCGATGAGGTCGGTGGCGATCAGGGAAATTTGGCCTAAGCGTTTGGCAACTATATCGCCGGCCAGGCCGTGGACATGGACGCCGACGCAGGCTGCATCGTAGGACGACAGGCCTTGGCCGATGAGTGCGGCAATTATGCCGGTGAGCACGTCGCCGCTGCCGGCGGTGGCCATGCCCGGGTTGCCCGTGCTGTTGACGTAGCTCCTCTCGCCGTCGGACACGACGGTCTCATGGCCTTTGAGCACAACGATGCCACCGCATAGTTTGGCTACTTCCCGGGCGAGGTCCGGCCGTTTCAGTTCGGTCGCATCGAGCGACGTCTTCTTGATCAGTCGTTCCATTTCGCCGGGGTGCGGGGTGAGCACGTCGTTCTGATCGATCTGCGACCACCAGTTGTCAATTCGGGCCAAGGTGTTCAGCCCGTCGGCATCGATAACCACCGGCGTAGGGCCTTCGCTGAGGATCCATTTGAGATCCTTGGTCGAAAGCGAGTCGCCGCATCCGGGGCCGACCGCACGAACGGTCGGCTTGAATTCGTCCGCTTGATAGAACTGGCCAATCGTAGCGCAAGGCACCAAGGTCGCCACGGCGGTGCGCACTTCGCGGGGGCAGGCCACTTGCACCAGCCCCGCGCCGCTGCGCAGTGCGGCGAGGGCAGCCAGCGCCGGCGCACCGGCCATGCCGATGCTGCCGCCGATGATCTGCACGCGGCCGAATTGACCCTTGTGGGCGTCGGCGGGGCGATGAGGAAGTTTAGGGAGTGATGTGGTCATGAAGCGATCATCCTGCTCGCGCGGGGAATTGGTTGCTGCACGTATAATGTTGGACGGAGCGTCTGCTAAACGACGAAGTCACATCGAAAGACCCAGCCCAAGGCTTGCCGTTTAGCAGAAGTTCCGAACTGTATGTGATCGGTAATATGAGATCCATGAGCAATAGTGAACTCAATCAGACTCGCGTGTTCTTTCCGCTAAGCGATTAATGGTGGTCGCGAGGCAGCCGGCGCCGAAGCCGTTGTCGATGTTCACCACGGCGATGTTATTGGCGCAACTATTGAGCATGCCCAGCAGCGCCGCCAGCCCGCCGAAACTCGCGCCGTAACCGACGCTCGTAGGCACGGCGATCACCGGGGCCGACACCAAGCCACCCACCACGCTGGGCAGAGCCCCTTCCATACCGGCCACGACGACCACGACGGTGGCGTCCTGGATGTCGGACGCGTGGGCCAGTAAACGGTGGATCCCCGCCACGCCGACGTCATAGTAAGTCACCACAGTCTGATCCATGATTTCGGCAGTGACGCAGGCTTCCTCCGCCACCGGCAAGTCCGCCGTACCGGCAGACACCACGGCAATCGTACCCGTACTCTTCTCGGCTTCAATCTGACGCAATGTGATGCAGCGGGCCAGTTCGTAGTATTCAGCCTCGGGAAGTACATCGCAAATCGCTTCGTAGGCCTGTTGATCCGCGCGGGTGGCCAGCACATTGACGCCGGTATCGGCGCACTTCTCGAAAATCGTAGCAACTTGGTCGGTGGTCTTGCCTTCACAGTAAATTACTTCAGGGAAGCCACAGCGCAAGGCGCGATGGTGGTCGATCTTGGCAAACGTCAAGTCCTCGAAGGGCATGTGTTTGAGGTGGTCCAGGCCTTCGTCCACGCCCAGCGTGCCGGATTTGACTTGCTCCAGAAGTTGTCGCAAAGAGTCCTTGTTCATCGTGAAAAGATCAGTTCGTTGGTCTCCGCCGAATGGGCATCCTCGTCGAGCTGAGAGACGCACCCAGCTTGGAACAAGTAGTAGCCATGAGCAGCGATCATGGCTCCATTGTCGGTGCAATACGCGCGGTCCGCAAGGTGCAGGGCGATACCAGCACGGGCGCAGGCGTCCTCCAGCCCTCCTCGAAGCACCGAATTGGCCAGCACGCCGCCGCCGGCCAGGAGCGTGTTCGCGCCGGCCTGGGCCACGGCCAGCATACTCTTGGCGATCACTACGTCGATCACTGCCGCCTGAAAACCGGCGGCGATGTCGGCGATTTCCCCACCGCTCAGTTTCTCCAGGCCGCCCGACGTTTTGCCGAAACCGTGAACATGATAGAGCACGGCTGTCTTGATGCCCGAAAATGAAAAATCGAGCGAACCGCGCTTGAGCATGGTGCGCGGAAAGTTGATCGCCTGCGGATGGCCCTTCGCCGCCGCCTGCTCGATCACCGGGCCGCCGGGATAACCGAGCCCAAGAATGGAAGAGACTTTGTCGAAAGCCTCGCCGCAGGCGTCGTCGGTGGTGGCGCCCATCAGTTCGATGTGCGCCGGGTCGCTGAGATAATAGAGCGATGTGTGCCCGCCGGAGACGACCAGCGCCACCGCGGGCCAGGGCGGATCGGCCAGCGTGATCGCGGGGCTGGTCACGTGTGCGTGTACGTGATTGACGGCCAGCAGCGGCTTGCCGATCGACCAGGCCAGCGCCTTGGCGGCGGTCACGCCGATGATCAAACAAGTCACCAATCCGGGGCGGCTGGAGACGGCCACGGCGTCAATCTCATCCAGCCGCACGCCGGCATCGGACAGTGCCTCGGCGATCACTTGATCGAACGTTTCCAAATGCGCTCGCGAAGCAATCTCCGGCACAACGCCGCCATATTTGCGATGCAAATCCACCTGGCTGAGCACTATATTGCTGCGCACCTCGCGACCGTCGATGACCACGGCGGCGGCTGTTTCATCGCAGGAAGTCTCGATGCCTAATACGGCTGTCATGATGGATCGCGCAAAATCTCAAGTGCGCGCTGAATCTGTCGGTCAATGAGAATTGATTTCTGGGCTTGGCCTGCGTCGCTGTTTTGAATGATTCCCGATTCCATCCACGATTTCCAAACGGCTTCAATCTCTTCTTCGCTCAACTCGACGACCTCATCCGGCGGGATGCCCCAGTCGGAATCATTGCTGCCGTCCCTGCGCCGATGAATCAACCGATCGCTGGGCAGATAATAGTAGGCAGTGGTCAGGCGCAGGGCACTCAGCTCGTCCTCAAGCGTGATGACTGTCTGCACGCTTCCTTTGCCGACCGTACGCTCGCCGACAATCGTCGCCCGTTTGTGATCTTGAAGCGCTCCGGCAAGGATTTCCGCTGCGCTGGCCGACGCCCGGTTCACCAGAACCACAACCGGCCAAGACGGCCAGGTGTTTTCCGAGCGCGCGAAGAGAGTGTCTTCGATCTCACGACGATTGCGCGTCTTGACGATCACGCCTTCCGATATGAAGCGGTCCACAACCTCGCCTGCTACACTGAGTTCGCCGCCGGGGTTGAAGCGCACATCAACGATCAATCCCTGCACATCCCGGCTCGATAATTCCGCCGCAGCCGCATCCAAATCCTCGAGGGTGTTATCCCAAAATCCTGAAATGCGCATATATCCGATTCTGTGTTCCGGATCGATCATGAAGTCCCACGTCGTATCCGCGCGCCGCCGAAATCCGCTGACGCTGCGCGTCCGAATCCGCTCGCGGCGCACGGCGAATTCGATCGTCTCGCCGCCGGGTGGGCGACGCACTTTGAAATGGGCCACCGAGCCCTCCACGCCGCGAAGGCGCTCCGAATCCTTCAGGATGTTCGCGAATTTGACCGCAGAACCCGAGATCTCGATGATTTCGTCACCGGCTCGCACCCCCGCGGCATAGGCCGGGCTGTTCTCCAGAGGGCTGGTCACCAGCAGTCGATTGGCACGCGCATCAAACTGCACGCCAATGCCCACGTAGCCGCCGGCCATCTGCTCGACGAATACTGGGTACTCCTTGGGCGACAAATATGAGCTGTAGGGATCCAGCGCCCGCAGCATGCCTCGAACGGCACCCTCGACCAGCTCCTCGTCACTGATTTCCTCTACATACCGTTTTTGAATGTGGGCCTTAATAACGACCAGTGGTGTGAACGCTCGATAAAGAGTGTCTTGCTCGGCCGCGATCGGCGGCAAAAACACGAACAGAGCGCCGAGAAGCACCGCCACCGCAAGCCAGGTCCAGTTCTTCGTTGAAAACAGTGGCTCATCTTCGGAAGGCACGAGTCACCCCTCAGGCAAGCCGATCGGCACGGATGCGCCCAACCCGGATATTTAACCGCAGAGATCGCAGAGACGGAACAGAAAAGAACCTGGCGAAGCCAGCGCAGAACGACGCACGATGCGCACTGTCAAAGCAACACCGGCTCGCAAGAGGCCGAAACTTCTTTGTCAACAACACTCTGCGCTCTCCGCGATCTCTGCGGTTAAGTATTCGGGCTAGACGTCCAGGTTGGTCGCGTTGATGGCGTTGGTCTCGATGAACTCTCGTCGCGCCTCGACATTGTCGCCCATCAAGATACTGAAAATGTGATCCGCCTCACGGGCGTCCAGGTCGCACTGCTCGGCATCATCGACGTTGCTGGACACCACGACTTTGCGAAGTGTCCGCTTGCTGCGGTCCATGGTCGTTTCCCATAATTCATCCGCATTCATTTCACCCAGGCCTTTGAATCGTTTTATGGAAACACCGCTCCGCCCAAGCTCGCGCACGGCCTCGGCCAGGCCCATAAGATTCGCCGCGGGCAGCGGATCGCCTTCGCCATGCTTCAAATAAAACTTCGGAGCAGTCAACTCGCCGGTGACGAGTTCATCTTGAACCAGGAAGAGATCCTCGACGGTGAAGCCTAGTCTCTGCAGGCTGCCCAGCGCCTCTTCGAGCACGCCGCACTCAGCCAATTCGGTGCGCACGATTCGATGTGCCGGTTCCTCAGAGTTTCCGTTCCGGCCTGTGCTGAAGGCGTGGATGCTGTCCGCCACGTCAACCGTGCCGAGCCGCGCTTCTTCATCCTGGCGAAATTTCTTGAATTCCGACTCGCTGTAAAAGAAGTATCGCTGCGCCTCGCGTTCGTCCGGCCTGTAGACGTGGGCCATGAGCACCGGCAACCCTTGCGAAGGGTCACGATGCTTGGTCAATAACTCTTGAAAACCCAGGCCCCTGCGGCGGATGATCTTGGCCTGTTCCTGAATGGCGTCTACATGCCCGATCAGTTCCCGAAGTTCCGCGCCCGCCATCGAGCGCCCGTCTGCAATCTGTAGCGTGGTGCCTTCCAGACCCCACTGGGCGAGCCGCTCGTTCATGGTCCGGTCGTTCAGTACATACTCCGCCTTTTTACCTTTCTTGAGCAAATACAGCGGCGGCTGGGCAATGAAGACGTGGCCTTCCTCGATCAGCGGCCTCATGTGGCGAAACAGGAATGTCAAGAGCAGCGTGCGAATGTGACTGCCGTCGACGTCCGCATCGGTCATGATGATGATCTTGCCGTAGCGACGCTTTTCAACGTCGAAATCTTCCTGCCCGATGCCGCAGCCGACTGCCCGGATAATGGTCCTGATTTCGTCGTGGGCCAGCATCTTGTCGATGCGCGCCTTTTCGACATTCAAGATTTTACCGCGCAAAGGCAGGATCGCCTGAGTTTCCGAGTCGCGCCCCAGTTTGGCGCTGCCGCCTGCCGAATCACCCTCCACAAGGTACAGCTCACTGCTGTCACGATCGCGCGTGCGACAATCCCACAGCTTGCCCGGCAGACCGCCGGAGTGCATCGCCGACTTGCGCGCCAGGTCTCGGGCTTTGCGGGCCGCTTCGCGCGCCGACGCCGCCTGAATCCCTTTTTGAACGAGGCGCTTGGCGTCTGCCGGATGCTCCTCCAGATAGTTGGTCAATTGCTCATAGACTGCCTGCTCGACGAAGGTGCCGATCTCCGGATTATTCAGGCGATTCTTGGTCTGGCTTTGAAACTGCGGGTTGGCGAGCTTGACCGAAATGATTCCGGTAAGCCCCTCGCGGAAGTCGTCGCCGGTGACGCTCGTGCCGCCCTTGAGCAAGTTCGCTTTCTTCGCGTAGTTGTTCATCACTCGAGTGAGCGCTGTCTTGAGGCTCGAAAGGTGGACGCCGCCGTCGATCGTATTGATATTGTTGGCGAAGGCAAGCAGGTTCTCGGCGTAGCTGTCCGTCCAGCGCAAGGCCACGTCACAAACCAAATCGCCCTTCGGCTCCGTCGCGGACAAAAGAATGACGTTTTTATGGATGGCCTCGTTGCCGCTGCTGAGATACTCGACAAATTGCCGCAATCCATCTTCGAAACAAAACTCCTTCTCTTTGCCCTTTCGCTCGTCGATGATGCGGATCTTCAGCCCGTTATTAAGATACGCTAACTCGCGCATGCGCGCCACAATGGTCTCGTACTTGAACTCGCACTCCGGGAAGATTTCCGGGTCGGGCATGAACTCGATCCGTGTGCCCCGGCGCGTGCTGCTGCCGATGACCTCCATGTCCGTGTCAATCTCCCCCCGCGCGAAGCGCATGGCATACGTCTTGCCATCGGTGTCAACTTCGACCTCCAACCATTCGGAGAGCGCGTTGACCACACTGACCCCTACGCCGTGCAGGCCGCTGGCGGTCTTATAGCTGTTGTGGTCGAACTTGCCGCCGGCGTGCAGGACGGTCATCACCACCTCCAGCGCCGGCCTGCCGTTCAGATTGGGGTTCTCGTGCTTCATCGGCCCGACCGGGATTCCTCGGCCGTCGTCGCTGACCATACAGCGCCCGTCCGCCCCCAGCTTGATGACCACGTTTTTGCAGAAACCCGCCATGGCTTCGTCGATCGCATTGTCCACCACCTCGTAAACCAAGTGGTGCAAACCTGAAGCCCCAGTGTCGCCAATATACATGGACGGCCGATGCCGCACCGCGGAGAGGCCTTCCAATACTTGGATGCTCTCCGCGTCATAAAGATCCTCAGACCGCGCCGGTGCCGGCGACTCTACCGAACCCCCCGAACTGGGATCGGTGATCTCCGCCTGAACATCGATACCGGAATCCTGACTTTCAGTCATGCTCGTCATATCCTGTCTTTTCTATGTAGACACCCGGAATCGTATGTCAAATACGCGGGCCTCGGGCAGCGTCCTGGCAAGATGCGCGCGTAACGCAAACAAATACTGCCTCCCGAATGCAGCGACACATCCCGGGTCATCCAAGCCGATCATCAAAGTGCTGCCCTGTAATGTGACCGATCGACAATGGCTACGAAACGGCTCGTCCACCACTTCATCGACCGCGGCCCGCAGGCGGCCTGCCAATCCGCCGGCCAACGCATCGCGGCGCCAGGGATGATCGCGCAGAATCTGCCCGATCGGCACGGCCTGCCGCCGCGGCAGTTTGGCTTGGCAAATCATCCGCAAGTTCTCATCATCGCGCGCCACAGGGTCACTCCGCTGCCGTCCGGTTCGCCGGCTTGGATCTCGATGCTAGGACAAATTCACCGGCATGAGTACGTACATGAAGTCATCATTGTCGCCCCGAAAGAGCCCCGGGCGGTTGGCGTCTTTCAGAGAGAGCCGCACTTCCTGATCATCGAACACCTTCAACACATCGACCAGAAAATTGGGGTTGAAGCCGATCTCCAGGGGCTCGGCGTCATACGTCAACGGCAATTGCACTGACGCCTGGCCTTGTTCCGGAGCCCGCCCTGTAAGCACCACCTTATTATCGTCGAATTGCAGCCGAATTGCTTTGGATTCTTCGGAGGTCAACAGGGCCGACCGCCGCACCGCACTGAGCATCGCCGGAGCCGCCACGCGGACCGTGCGATCGCAATCCTGCGGGATGACATCCTCGTACTTCGGGAAATGGCCCTCCAGCAGCACGGAGGACACCGTCACCCGTGGAGACCTCAACAGCAACTGATTCGACAGCAGCTTGACTTGAAACAACTCCTCGGGATCGTCCACCACGCGACTGATCAGGTGCATGGCCTTGGCCGGCACGATGGCATCGGCCTGACCCCCGGACGAGTTCTGCACCGGCGCATTGGTCAGCGCCAGCCGCCGCCCATCCGTGGCGATCACCTTGAGCTGATCGCCCTTGAAGTTCCACAGCAACCCATCGATTGCATAACGCGTGCTCTCCTTGGCTGCTGCGAACAGCGTGCGATCGATCACCAGGCGCAACGTTCCACCCGTAATCGAAAAATCAGAGTCGCCTTCCAATTCCGACACGGGCGGAAACTCCGCCGGGTCGCCGGTATACATGCTGAAGTGGCTGTCGCTGCCCCGGATGTGCAGCGTATTTTCCTCAACCTCCAGCACCATGCTCTCGTCAATGCTTTCTCGAACGATCTGGAGCAGCTTGGCGACCGGAACGAGCACTTGGCCCTCGCGCTCAACTTCGACCTGAGTGAGGCGCACGCGCACGCCCATTTCCAGGTCCGTCGCGCTCAAGATCACTTCATCCTTTTGAACGTCCAGCAAGACTCCCTGCAGGGCAGGCTTGGGCGTCCTGGAAGCCGCCCCAGCGGCGGCGATGTTCAACCCACTAACCAGCGTTTGTGGAGCAACAACAAACTTCATAAGTCTCTCGCTTCATGGCTGCGGTTCGGAGGTCACACGCGCCCTGTATATTTATCTTCTTTCTATTGTATTAGTATCCGTAGTATAGGCCGTGGAGATTGTTGGCTTCACGACGGTGCGGAACACAGGTTGATATTATACATGAAATTACGACAAGATTGGAGTGCCATTGACAGCGGAAAACCTGTGATCTGCAGCGCCGCCGGCGGCCGGTTGAGTCACAGCCGAGCGGCCCGCAGTCGGGTTGGGCACCTGCTTGCACCGGTAGGCCCTGAGCTTGCTTACATGTTATCCACGCTCAGATGTGATTCTTGCCTTAATGCGGCGCTTAAGGGCTTCCAGGGTCGCGGTCAGGTCGGAATCGTCCTGGCGCAGGGCCTCAATGCGGCGGATTGAGTGCAGCACGGTGGTGTGGTCCCGCCCGCCGAAAGCCCGGCCGATTTCGCCCAGACTGTGGTCCGTCAAGTCCCGCGCCAAGTGCATGCAAACCTGACGGGGAAAGGCGATCGATTTAGTTCGGCGCTTGCCCCGAATCGCGGACTTGGTCACGCCGAAATGTTCGCACACCAGGGACACGATCGTGGGGATGGTCACGCGCTCTCGCTCGATGTGTGCCGCGGGGCACAGCGCCGCCCGCGCGGCTGCGAGGTCGATCTCCACGCCGAGGTCTTGACAGTAGGCGTCCACCTTGGTGATCACACCTTCCAGTTCGCGGGCGTTGGTCTCGACGGTGGCCGCCAGCCAATCGACCACTGCATCGGGCATGTGGATATTCCGCCGGCGGGCTTTCTTGCGGATGATGGCGATTCGCGTCTCCATGCACGGCGGGTCGATCCGCGCCACCAGACCCCAGCTAAATCGGGAAATCAAGCGGTCTTCCAGGCTGGGAATCTCGCGCGGCCCGCAGTCCGCCGACAGCACGATCTGCTTGCGGGATTGGTACAACGTGTTGAAAGTGTGGAAAAGTTCTTCCTGGCTGCGTTCCCGGCCGGCGAGGAACTGGATGTCGTCGATCACCAGAATATCCACATGCCGGTAACGAAAACGAAACTGGTGCAGCGCCCCCTGTTCCACAGCCTCAATGAAGTGGTTGTTGAACGTCTCGCAGGATAAGTAGAGGATTTGTAGATGGGGTTCGCGCGTGCCGGCCTGTTGGCAGATGGCCTGCAGCAGGTGCGTTTTTCCGAGCCCCGATTCGCCGTGAATAAAGAGCGGGTTATACGTCTCGCCCGGGGCGCTGCTCACCGCGAGACAGGCTGCGTGGGCCAGGCGGTTGCAGGGCCCGGTCACGAACTCCTCGAATTGGTACGCTGAATTAAGTGCCACCGAGGCAGAGCCGCTGGAGAACAGAGCGGGCATCGCCGGTGCGCCCGCCTGCCCGTTGCCGTTGTCTCTATGTTCCGGGAGAACGAAGCGAACCGAGATGAGTCGCCCGGTTTCTTCCTGGGCCGCCTCGCAAAAGGGTTTGGTGCAGTGCCGGCCCAGGTAGCGCTGCTGTGGCGCGTTGGCACAGACCACTTCAAGAACGCCGAATTCGAGATCGGCGCCCTGGAGCTGGTCGAACCAGTGCCGGGCGAGATTGGGGTGCCGCGCTTGCACGCGATCGATAATGCCGTTCCATTCGCAAGGCGATATGGTTGCCATTCACTGGCCTCGGACAATCTATAATGAGCGCGCTGCCGCCGAGGTAGGAACTCAGGCGTTGAGCTGCGCTGGCCGGCTTCGGAAACTGAGCGCCTCGTTGCCCAGGATCCAGGATCGATCACCGCGTCAAGTCTAACCGATGACTGTGACAATGACAAACCCACCAGCCCGAAATGTTCCTGCGGAGCGCGTAAACGCTTCTGGTGAAAGGGAATGCGAATCAGGAAAGAGGCTTGGCGAACTTTTGAGCGGCTGCGGGCGAGCGGATTGGGCCTTCGAGAACTTCATTTGGCGCGTGATGCCTCAGGGGTTATGTTCATACACTGCTTTAAGATGTGTGTAAGGAGTTGAGACTATGGCGGGCAATCCAAGTGTACCGGCAAGCGGGCAGATCAGTCGCGAATTACTGGAAGACTGTGTTTCGACCATGAAGACGATTCGGTCAGTGCGCAGTCTGATCTTCTTTTTCTTGGTGCTGGCTTTACTTGTGCCGCCGGCTTCTTTCGTAGGGGCGCAGTACGGAAATCTTGAGCGTGCGGGGGATAACCCGCTCGCCGCCTCGGCGTCCGCTCAGGTGGCCGAGCCCGAAGGTGATTCTGGCTGGGCAATTTATGGCCTCGCCGACCGCGGTATGCATGTGGCGCCATTTGTCGCCCGGCTGATGACACTCATGCTCATTATTGTGTACTTCATGTCCACTAATGTGTGCTTGTCTGGACAATTGGGTGGGGCAAATGATTCAGTGGCGGCTTTTTTCTGGGCCGTGTTCCTGATACTCCTGTTGATCCCGTGGCAGTCCTGGATTGGCGGGGCCGAGCACTTTGCGATTTATTACGATCTTGATGCCATGCTCGATTCACGAGAAAATCTGGCTGACCATTGGACTGCCGTTGCGAGGCACTACGTTCGCTTTCTCGTCCTTCCGCTTGTGGGGTTAATGACGGCCGTGGCGGCGGACCTGCGTTTCGGCAAATGCCATCGTCAAGTCATGAAGCGAATCCATCAGAAACTCGGGGCGGCCGTTCGCTGAATGTGTGGCGGCTCCTTTGAGATCACTTGGCCCAATGAAACATCTGCGCCTGACATTTGTGTTTGTGGTCATCGGACTGTCACTGGCTGCGCTGTGGATCACGAACTACATGATGGGTATCCACGCGCCGATCCGGGCAGCGGCGAGCGCCAAAGCGGGCATTCTTGCAGACATTTGCGGCGGCGGTGACGAGGAAGAAGGCGGCGGATGCGAAGACGTCATCAAGAGCAAAGACGGCTATATTTCCATCCCTTGGTGGGTAGCGACGACTGAGGACGTTACGGACGAACAGGGCCACACGTCCAAGAAACCCGTGATCCGCTGGTCATCCGCCAAAATCCCAGTGGCGCAGCTCGGGCAGTGCTACTACATTTTTCTATTGGTCTGGTTTGTGTTTACAGGCCTTCCGCGCCGAGCGTCTCGACGGTGGCACCTGCTGCCGATGGTGCTGTCGATCATCGCGGTGCTGGCGACGAGTTATTATCTCTATGTGATGGCTTTCAAAATGGAGCAGTGGTGCCGACTGTGCGTCCTGCTGCACTTGATTGATTTTCTGGCATGCGGGCTGGTCGTGGCCCTCTGGCCGCGGGCGGAAAAGGCGAAGTCCCGCACCAAGACCAAGCGCCAGAAAGTGCCCCTGGAAACAGCGAGCGCACCCGGCGAGACCTTGGCCGGGCAACATGTCTGCGCCACGCTGGCGTTGGTGCTGGCGCTGGTATGGATGTCATTCTTGCATCGGGAAGACCAACTCCAGGCCGCCGGTGCTTTTCTGCGGGCGTCCCGGACTGAGAAAAGTATGTTGCGGGCCCAGAAAGATATTCGCTTCGTGGTGGGCGCGCTGGCAGCTTCCAAACCCATGAACATACCGCCACGGTCCACGCAATTGACCATCGGTGACCCGAACGCGAGGCACGAACTCATCATGTTCACGGATTTGCAATGCCCCGCCTGCCGCAGCTTCGAGTCCCGGCTGAGTAAGGAGATCCTGCCGCTCTGGAAAGGCCAACTCAAAGTCACGCTGCGTCACTACCCATTGTGCCGCGATTGCAACGAGGGCAGCAAAATCCATCACCCGCAAGCCTGCAACGCCGCCTACGCTGTCGAGGCGGCGCGTGCAGTCGGCGGACAGACGGCCGCCCGACGGATGCATGACGAAATCATTGAGAACTATGCCGAGGTCAAGAAACCGAATTTTGCCCCGGTGGGCTACGATCGGTTCGCCCGGGAGATGGAACTGGATGTCGAGCGATTCCAGGAGGCATTTCAGGGCCCGGAAGTCCGGCGCATCGTGTTGCGGGACATTGAGCTAGCGAAAAGCCTGGGCATCACCGGCACGCCCACGGTTTTCTTTGACGGTCGGCGCCTGTACAGCTATCCGCTGCAAACAAACAACATGCATTTCTGGAAAGAGCTGGCCCGGCGCCAACTAGCGGCTGCGGCCAGGCAGCAAGAGCAGGCGTCCGGCGCGGGCATGAGCGTGCCGCCCGGCGGCTAGCTCCCTTATTCTAAGTAACCCAGGTCGGCCAGCCGCTCCGTGAGGATGGCTTGCTCGCGTTCGTCGTAGACTTCGTCTTGGGTTTGAACTGCGGTCGGTGACTCGACGTCTTCGAACTCGACAGAGGGGGCTTCATCAAAGATCTCGCTGATGACACGCCCGTCCATGTCGGCGGGGATGCGCAGGCCAACCGCCGAGAGCAAGGTCGGCGCGATATCCGCCATCTCCGCGGCGACGTTTTCTTGATGGCGAATGTGCTTGCCGGCGGCAATGAAGATGCCCTCCATTCGGTGCGTGCCTTCCAGCTTGCGGAACGAACTCCACATCACGGGTTGCCTGCTCCTGATCTTCCGCACGACCGCTAAGCCCGGCCGAGGAACGAGCAGTAAATCCGGCAGCCACTCGTACTGCTCCCGGTCGCAGCCGTAAAGCGTTTCCGGTTCATGGACAGCCTCAAATGGTGCAATTTCTTCGCCGTTGGCGTCGGGCACTGTAACACTGAGAAGCTTTTCGGCAATTTCCTTTCGCAAGCGGTCGTAATCGGCCGGGTCCACGATACCCGTTGCCTGTCGCCCTTTGAGGTTGATGTACAGGAATCCGCACATGCCGGCGTGAGCGACAAACGCTCGAGTGGTCGGCCAATTGACGGCCAGATCGTCCTCAATGCTGTTGTTCCGGGTGAACTTGTCACCTCCGCCGCTGAGCCAGCGATTCACAATGCCGGAGGCGCGCGTCTTGAGCTGTCTGGCCCGGTTCACGCCAAGATAACCCCATTGGCGAAGCAGTAAATTGGGTTGCACTTTTCCGTCCAGTGAACCATGCCCGTGGTCGGACATGATCATCACGCTCGCATCGCGCGACTCCGCGTACTCGACCAAATCACCCACGCAGCGATCCAAATGGTTGAAGCAATCGGCGGCCAGTTCCGCCCGTGCCGGATCACGGCCGGCGGTCTTGGGATCGAGGTATTTCCACGTCTTGTGCTGAAGGTTGTCCACCAGTTTATACAACACCATCATGACATCCCAGCCGTACTTCTCACCACAATGGAGCGCCAGCTCAACGCCGCCCGTGAAGCTCTGCTTGATGGCATCGACGTTCGAGCGAAATACGCCGAGGTCGCGGGAGGCGTTGTGATTCCACTTGGTCTTGAAGGTGAAATCCGGCCAACGGTCCAAAATGTCGGCTTTGAGATCGCTCGGGTGTGTGAATTCCGTGTCTGTGCCGGGCGTGCCGAATCCGGATACCAGAAAGCCGTTCACAGCCTGCGGCGGATAGGTCATGGGCACGAGCAGGCTGCCGACCCGCAGGCCGGCATCACCGAGAATCTGCCAGATCGTGCGATCGCGCACGAGGTAGGTGCTGTTGAAAGTCAGTTCGTTCGTGCGGACGTTGTAGCGCTCGAAATCGAAAATGCCGTGCTTTCCCGGCCCTTTGCCGGTCATGAAGGTGGTCCAGGCGGCGGGCGTGATGGGCGGAATCGTGGACATCAACACGCCGGAGGCGCCGCGTTCGATCATGCCTTTGAGGTTCGGCATCCGGCCCTGATCCATCATGGGACGCAGGATATCGAAGGTCGCTCCATCCAGTCCGATCAGCAGCACGCGATGACAGAGGGCGGCCAGCGGCCGCTCGGCGGTTCGATGCCACCATTTTGGATCAAGGGATGCAGATTGTTGTGAATTCGGATTTCCCATACGCAGCGCCCATTCAAGACGGAACGACCAAACGGTCGCCAATATCGTATTTGCCGCCCGCGTCGATTGCAAACAAGCAGGGCCGGATGTACATTGAGGCGTCCGGATCCAAAACACTAAGTTGGAGAAGCGCCGTGCGGATTATTCGAGAGCCGAAAGTCTATTTAGTCGGGCGGCAGACAACGAACGACGCAGAAATTGATCAATTTCTTGCCGACCACGACGTGCAATCCTGGCAAACGGATACGGAGATTGCCGGCCAGAAACTCTGCGAGGTCGCCGGTCGGGTGTGTTACATGAGTTTCGTCAAGCCCCGGCCGGGCGGCAATTCGACGTATTTGGATCGCATTCTGCAGGTCGGGCACGGCTCGGTGCTCGAGCACGCGGTCTGGAACTTCATTTTCACTGGCGTGTCTCGCAGCCTGACCCACGAACTGGTCCGCCACCGAGCGGGCTTCGGCTATTCGCAACTGTCGCAGCGCTACGTCGATGAATCGGAAACCGATTTTGTCGAGCCGGAGATCATCGCGGAAGACCCGGAGTTGCACGAAATATGGCTTGCGGCCATGCAGGACAGTCTGGCGGCGTACAAGAAGCTGGTGGACGGATTGTCCACCAAGCTGGCCGACATGGAGGACAAAACGCTGCGGCGCAAAATTGCTCGACAATCGGCCCGGTCCGTTTTGCCGAACGCCACGGAGACCAAGATCTTTGTGACCGCCAACGCCCGGGCGCTGCGGCATTTTATCGAGCTACGCTGCAATGAGCACGCCGAAACGGAAATACGCAAACTGGCCGCCGCAGTCTGCCGAATTATGCAGAAAGAGGCCCCGAATTTGTTCGGGGATTATGAATTTGTGGATCTCGATGATGGCACTCAGTCCACGCGAACCGCGTACCGGAAAGTATAGGTGATAGATCGATGTTTTCTCCCGGTTCCAACCCACTGCCCGCCGAACAAGAAAATGACTGGATCGGCCCCGCGCCGCAAGTGATGGACGCGCTCCCCGGGCCGAAGGCGGAGCAACTGGTGCGGCGCGACGTGGCGATCACGTCGCCTTCAAATACGCGCGAATACGCTCTGGTGGTCAAGCGGGCGCGCGGGTCGGTTGTAGAAGACATTGACGGGAATCGATTTCTCGATTTTGCGGCGGGCATTGCGGTGTGCGCGACCGGGCACTGCCACCCCAAAGTCGTCGAGGCGATTCAAAAGCAGGCTGCGGACTTGATTCACATCTGCGGGAGCGATTTCTATTATCCAGTCATGGTCGAGTTGGCAGAAAAGCTCGGCGCGATTGCACCCTGGGCCGGACAAGACAAGACCAGAGTATATTTCACGAACAGCGGCTCGGAGACGATCGAAGCAGCCATCAAGCTGGCCCGCCACAAGACCGGCCGCAAGCGGATCATTGCGTTTCACGGTGCGTTTCATGGCCGGACGATGGGTTCGCTTGCCTTGACGGCATCGAAGTTCAAGCAAAAGCTCGGCTTCGGGCCGTTGATTCCAATGGTTTCTCACGCCGAATACGGCACACTTGATGACATCGCCGGCAACCTGTTTACGAGACACTTTCCATCGGAAGAAGTGGCGGCGATTTTTGTCGAGCCGATTCAGGGCGAAGGCGGCTACAACATTCCGCCGAAAGAGTTTCTTCCGGCGCTGCGGCAGCTCTGCGATAAGCACGGCATTTTAATGGTCGCTGACGAGATTCAGAGCGGCATCGGCCGCACTGGGAAATGGTGGGCGTGTCAGCATGATGATGTGATCCCCGATGTCGTGTGCTCCGCCAAAGGTCTGGCCAGCGGGATGCCGCTCGGGGCATTGATCACAAAAGAGTCGGTCATGAATTGGCCGCCCGGCGCACAGGGCAGCACCTTCGGCGGCAACCCGGTTTGTTGTGCAGCAGCGCTGGCGACGATCGGGCTGGTTGAAGGCAGCTACATGGAGAACGCCGTCAAAATGGGCGAGATTGTGCAATCTCGGTTGCGCGAAATGGCCGAGCGGCATCGCTGTATGGCCCGCAGCCGCGGCCGTGGACTCATGATTGGGTTTGATATTGTTCGAGGCAAGAATCGGGAACAAAACAACCCGGACCTGCGCAATCGCATTATCCAAGAAGCGTTCAATCGCGGCTTGCTCCTGCTGCCCTGTGGCGAGACAACCATCCGCATCACGCCACCCCTGTGCATCAATGAAGCACAAATCGACGTCGGCCTGAAAGTGCTCGACGAAGTTCTCGCAACGCTTGGGAAATAGCGAAGGGAACAGGGAACCGGGAACAGGGAACCGGGAAAACCGCCCGTGCCGCCTCAAACGCCTTCCGGCCGTTCGCTTGAAAGCCTCGCGGGCATGATTCACTGCTAATCTTATTTCTTCTATTTCGGCGTAGATTCTTAATCAAAGAGAGTGCCGGGATCTCTGGGGGGCGGGCGGCGCGCCCAGTCGGGCACGGGCGGCAGTTCCCACGCCTTGAACAGGCCGTCGCCCTCGTGCCCCTCTTCGGCATCTACCGGTTCCTTGCGGACCGAATCGGACTC
Organism: Planctomycetota bacterium; assembly: GCA_022573485.1. Classification (GTDB taxonomy): domain Bacteria; phylum Planctomycetota; class Phycisphaerae; order UBA1845; family CAIVHJ01; genus JACZTW01. The sequence continues at coordinate 1,270 of JACZTW010000008.1, read as the reverse complement.
TTTGGCGCCGTCGCGCTCGGATTCCGAATTTTTTTCAGAATCGTCCATCATGAATCGCTCCTTGGCTTGAAGTTTCTTGACTCCACGAACTGCTTGCCGGCGAGAACGGCCTCCAACAACTTTGCCTGACCTGGATACAACGCCAAGGTGTACTCCAGAACCCACAGCAGTTCAAGTAATTCCGTCGTGAACTGCGCCGTCCATCGCCGCGGGCGGATGTCGTCCAGCGGCGACGACTTCTTGCCCTTGCCCGAGCGCATGCGATAGCCCAGCCAGGATTTCACAACCTTCAAACCAGAAACCTCGAATTCATACACTTCCGGGGCCACCGGCCCGAACACGCCCGTGCCGACGGTCAGCCGTCGCGCCCCCGCATGATAATCGAAACGGTCGGGATAATCTTCCGGCTTCTGCATTGTGGGTGCTCTCCTCTGCTGGCTTAAACCAGAGAGTCCGTGGTTAAATAGTCGAAAGCGCCTTGGTTCGCCATTCCTAACTTGCTGTTTGATGGGCAAGAAGTCGATGGCATGGGATGGAATACCCTTATGCGCTGTCGTGCAGTGGGGCGCGAAGCGATTGGGGCGTGTGTGTGCCCGCGAACGCTTTTCAGTTTGCTTATTTCTCAGTTTCGATTTCCGCGTAGGTTTTGGGCGTTTCCCAGACGCGGACTTTGGAGAGGCGGGCGGGTTTAAGGCGCCCGTTCAGCAGTTTCCAAATGACCGTGGTGATGTTCTCCACCGAAGGATTGAGGTCCGCGAACTCTGGGCAGTCCAGGTTCAAGTGTTTGTGATCGAAGCGCTCCACGACTCGTCCTTTGACGATTGATTCCATTTTTTGAATATCGACGATCCTCCCGGTGGTCGCATCGGGCGTGCCGCGTACGGTCACTTCGACGACATAGTTGTGCCCGTGGCCGTTGGGGTTGGCGCATTTTCCGAACAGTGCGCGGTTTTCTTCCTCCGACATCGACGGGCAATACAAGCGGTGTGACGCGGCGAACTCGAACGACTCAGTGACGGATACCATGTTCTGTGCTCCCGAATGCTTACTGAAAATCAAGTGTGGCGTCACCGCCAATCTCAGTTCTTCAAGCTCCGTTTCTCGCGGCACATTGTTCCGCAGAGCATCCCAACAGACCTCAATCAATGCTTCGCCGGTCGGTGGAAGCCTCTTTGTCTGTAGCGACTCCACAACAAGCGGCACGACGCATTCACGCACGGTGTGGTCGATGGTCTGCACTTTACATAGGTAGCCGGTGCGCGGGTCAGCG
>JACZTW010000345.1 GCA_022573485.1 Planctomycetota bacterium | reverse complement strand
GCCCTTGCCGTCATGGGGAATCGTCAATCGATCGCGACGTTTCCAACACTGCCTCGCGCGGGGCGCATCATGGTGATCCCGCGGCGCGTCCTGGTGGAATGAAAAGCACGACGGGGCCGCCCATGGCACGCGTGAATTCCTCTGGCGTCGTCCTCGCCGGTCGTTTCGTCCTCCGTGGGCTCGGCGTGCGACGCGGCATGCACAACAGCTTCGCCACTGGCGGAACTCTCCTCGTCGTCTGAAATCAGCTCCGTACGCAAGATCCGCATGTTTCGCGGCGCGTCGATCCCGAGCCGGACAACCTTGCCCTTGACGTGAACCACCGTGACGGTGATGTTCTCGCCGATCTTAATTTGCTCAGACGTTTTTCGTGACAGTACAAGCATGGCATCATCCTTTATGCAAAGCGGTAGGAGTGAGGTGAAACGTAATCGAGAAGAAGTGCTCGATCCACAATGCACTCGGCGTGCCAAAACCTGGCGAGAAATTTCTCGCCGCCGCAACGTGGCCCGCGGCAAAGAGTTATCCGAGAAGGCGTCGCCGTCCGTCGCTGCTAGCAGTGTACATATTACGACTAACTTACCATCCGCATTGTAAGAACGGGAAAGCAACGGATGGGGATGCGGCGGCTGCTGCAGACACGAATTATCGACTTTTGAGACGAAGCGTGGGTTTCTTTCAACGCCTTCGCGCCGAATTTCGCTGGTCGATACAACGACTGCCGACCCGCGCTGCGCGACCCACTCGCACACGACGAGGCCTTGCAGGCGAACATCCAAAGACAATAATGCGTCGGTAGCACCGCGCCCTCGCCCCCGTAGCTCAGAGGATAGAGCAGGGCTTTCCTAAAGCCAAGGTCGCAGGTTCGACTCCTGCCGGGGGTGCTTCCCACTCTGGAATGGTATCGCACGCTGTCGCATCCGGCCGCAACATAGTCTGTTTTTCCGGGGCTTTGTTCATGTCTTGCGAGTCAATGCCTGATTGTGCGGCAGGCTGCTGTGCCGGATTCTGTGCCGCTTTTTGATCGCGCGGCACACCAGCTGTGCCGGATTCTGTGCCGCGCTGGAAGCCCGCCATAGGTTCCGTTGCCATTTTGTAATGATCGTCCGTAACTTGCAAGTAGTGCTTGTCGGCGATAAGAGCACTGTTGCCGATCCACCGACAGACCACGTGCAGCGGGAAGGTGGCCGTCAGTTCCGTTTGCCGGCTCGCTCGTAGATTCTGGAATGGCTTGGGCCAGGGCTTTTCGCCGGCTCGCTTGATGATCCTCAAAAACTGAGTCCGGAGGTTTGAGTTTTTGTTGCGGTATCGGGTGATGACGAATTCTGTACCGGGCTCTGCTTGATCGAATACAGCCTCCAAGTGCGGCCGCAACTCTGGGAAAAGGGGGATCACCCGCGATTCGCCCCCGGGGTGGTGAGCGGTCTTGGGGCTACGCACGGTGACGCGGTTGTGCTCCCAGTCCACATCCCCCAATCGCAGGCTAAGATGCTCGGATGGGCACCTGAGTCCACCGTATCGGCTCAGGGCGATGATGAGTCGCCACTCCGCATCCGGGCAAGCATCAATCAGTTTCTCCGTCACGTCCAGAGTCACAAAGAACTCCCTGCTGGTGTTTATTTGAGCCGGGGCGGGTAGGTCGGCGAAGGGGTTTTCTTCGATCAGCCGTAACCGTTCACGGGAAATGAACTGCTCTCGCGGTGTTTGGGGTATTTTTGGTATGAACTGCTATTATGGCGGTACAGAGCAAGGAACGCGAGTGTGCTCAATGCAAGCGGCTTGAGGAACGCATTGCCGAACTCGAAGCAAAGATCGCGAAGCTCGGAAAGAATTCTTCAAACTCCTCCAAACCGCCATCGAGCGATATCGCAAAACCGGGCGGCCGGCCGAAGAAACCGAAGAAGAAGCGAAAACGGGGTGCCCAGCCGGGCCATGTGCGACATCAACGGACGCCCTTCCAGGAAAACGAAATCGACCGCTCCTGGGACTACACGATCGATACTTGTCCCGATTGCGGTCACCAGG
>JACZTW010000180.1 GCA_022573485.1 Planctomycetota bacterium | reverse complement strand
ACGGCTCCGGGTGCGGCGGGACGCAGATCGGTCTGTTCGGCCAAAAGAACCTGCACCAGATCGGCGGCGGGCAGAACACCTTCGGCGTGAGCGGCGGAGCAGTGGGTCAGGATATCGTTGTGGAAGATGATATTGGGAAGGGGCAGTTTGCGGAGATCCTGGCCAGCGGTGACTTCAATGCGCCGTGTACGCCGGGCACGTACACCTTCTCCATCGAGAACGGCGTGGCCTATCTGCTGGATGTGTATGACGTCACCGACAACTACTGGGAAGTCAAGCAGGCCACGGTGGACAATTGGGAACGGGTCCCCGGTTGCCAAGCAAGAGCGCCAAGTCGAACGGACACATGACAAAGTCGCCGTTCAAGCCACCTGCGCACATCGAACCGCGGTCGCGGAAGAAAACGTCCAGCGGTAGGCGCGAGCAATCACGGGAGCGCCCATCGTAGATCCAGCATGATCGGTTCAATATGCACATCGGGATGTTGCTTGGAAAACTCGATGGCTTGTAATCGCAGCACGCCCAGCCAACAATCGAGTGAGTCTTTGTGCTCCGGCTCGGTGCCCAGAGCCCCTATGCACCATGAACCAGGACGGTACCAGCCCACAAAGTAGATACCGTGCGTGAGATCATCCCCCTGGAGGTAGTTTTTGCCAAGTTGCTCGGTCAAACTGGTGGAAAGCTCGGTATTGTCAGACCACTTGACCTCAATGATAACGGTAGCCAGTTGCCCACCAATCGTCGGCGCTTCTACTTTCAAATCGGTCCGCCTGTTGGTATTCGCGAGGACCTCGCGATTGATAATGATCTGCGTACCTTCGTCCAAGGCACGACCTCGCAAGAAGTCCTGCAGCCTGCAATGCAAGTAAGCCTGCAACGCGTCTTCGTACAGACGCTCCCGTTGTCCTGGCTGAGGTCGCCCACCGCTACCGGTGTTCTTGGAACGTGGTGGAGGAGGTCGGTAGAGCATTGGGAGATGCTGACGCACGGTCTTGCGGATCTCCTCGAGCACTTCGAGGATCACACGCTGAAGATCTTCGGCCGAGCGGATCAGCCGGTACTCAGCCCTGTCGAGCAGTCGGACAACCTTGTATAGCGGGACCGCACCTTCTGTTGCGCGCGTCGCTGGGTCGATCGTCGCGGGACCTTGCAGCAATGTCGAAGCATCTCGTTCAGCTTTCGCCCAATCACGCCACCGCTTCACGTCAGCGTACCGTTCGGCCAGACGACTCAGCGCTTTCTCATCGTCGGGCTGACCACGTTCGAAGAGAATGGCCGGTATGTCCCACCGCAAGGTGCGCAGGTCGTCTTCACACGTCCGCGTCAGGACAACACCCGGTTGAGTCTGCGGGTCATTCTTCGGGGGAAACTCATCTTGGAGTAGCGCGTCCAGTTGCTCAAGACACGCAGCAGGCCAATTCCTGAGGTCGGCTTTCGGGCCCCATGGCGAGGAGCTCAATGCATCCAACTGCGAAAGGATTTGACGGCCACTTCGTTGTACTTCGCGACGAAGCTCCGGCAGTGCAAAGCCTGGATCGATCGCCAAGAGCACATCCAATCCCGTTGTCCTCTGCAGACGTCCGTTGCTCTCTTCGTCCGCGCTCTGCTCCGCCCAGCTCTTCGCCACTTGGATTACTTGCGGAGGGTCATGAATCGCAAGGACTTTCAAGAGTTTGGATCGCTTCTCCAAACGGAGGTCGTCGTCCATCACCACTTCCAGTATGCCCCTCACCACCCGCTGTGACCAATACTCACTTGGGAGATTCACTGCTGCGTACGGCTCACTGTTGCCGCCCCGCGATTCGCGCTGAATTGCCTTGAGAATCACATCTTCAGTCGCAGGGCGATCAACCTCCCAACAGCGGGCCAGCGTCCTAGAGTTGTCCGGGTGCGAAGTGACAAATGTCGCTGGCAACCATTTCCGGATCTCGTCAGCAGTCATTTGATATGCTTCGGGGTGCTGGACGAGTTCATTGAACGCATCTTCTTCATGAATGATGTTCACTGAAAAGGGTCCGTCGTCCGGAATGGGTGTGGGCTGGATCGCCGTGAGATCTCGTGCGCAGACGGCGAGAACTTCGCTCTGAAGCTCTGTCGGGAGGTCGTCCCATTGGCCGATCACATTTGTGGGTCTGAAGCTATCGCTCGCGAAGCAACACCACGAAAGCTGATGGAGGCGGTTCTCAGGAGACCGGTCTTCCCAATCAAGGGTGCGCTTCACAAGAACAGCAAGCTCCCACTGCTCAACTTGCTCGTCGGTCCTGCGCGCGTGCCGCTGCTCTCTGCGACGATGTGCATCAGCATGTTTTCGCTTGGATTTATCGAAAGCATCGACGATCGTGTTGTCATGGGCCCGGACAAATCTGCGTATCCGATTCTTTGTCACCTGCGTAACACCTTCGGCGCAGGCCAAGGCTAGCGCATGATCCCACAGCCACGGGCTGACTGTAGACAGGTCCTGTGCCAGATCCAAGAGCCACTCCGCATCCTCGAACGTCAGCACGTAACGCAACTGCCAACTCCACCAAGGCTCTTCACCGCGGGGGTCTCGCTCCAAGCCTGCTGCGAATAGAGCACGACGCGTCTCTGGATCACGAGCCAAGACAGCGATGATCTCTTCAATCTGCCCGATTAAGGCGTGCTCATCACCACATGCGAACACGGCACGATGAAGCAGTTCGCGATCGGCCGGTGGAATGAGGGTCTGCCCGCTGACGAGCTTGAGGCAACGGCGAACATAATCCACGTCAGTAGGTGTTACCCTGTTCCAATCGGTTCGACCAAGCAGCCCTCGCGCGTCATCCAGTGTCATCTTCTCCAAGAGTTCATGTTGAAGCGCGAAAGTTGCGTCGCCTAACCCGGTGTCAGATCGGGGAGCGTGATTCAGTGCTTGCTCATGGGACCAGAGACCTCGCCGAAGCAGCGCACGTATCAACACTGAGAGCAATGCGCGTTCTTCTCGCGAATCAGACTCCGCCGTTTCAACAAATCGTCCAAGCCCTTCAAGTTGCCTGTCGCTGCTGACCTTAGCGACAAGGTAGGCCGCTGATGTTCGTAGATCGTCCCGCTCAGAATGGTCCCGGAGAATCTCCTCGGCCACTACGGAAGCCTCGGAGAGATGCAACACGTCTGCAACCTCCATCAAGAGGTCCTTCTCCGAATCGCTCAGCCCCGGAGTGCCCAGGCGGCGCGCCACTTCCGCACCGATGCCCGGCGCGCGCAGGTTTTCGAGGCCTTTCTCCCGCCAGATCCGGAGCCTCCAAGTCGTCTTCCTCGCCAGTTCTTGCAGTCGTTCGAGCGCAACGATGGCTTGGTCCAGAGTCCAGGGCGCCGCTTCCGAAGGTGGGGGCACGCCGTCGTACATGTCGATGATCCAGTTCCGCACCTCTTCACTCGTGGTGATCTCGCGGAGGATCCCGAGAACTCCTTGGAGTCGCTTGAACGGTGTACCGGCGTGCTCGAACAATGGGCGAAGTTTGTTTGCACCTGCCTTTTCCAGCGCAAAGGCTGTGAACCATTCCTGGACATGGTGCTCCGCAATACGATAGCCCGTGGCAGTTCTTTGGAACACGGCCGTATCCAGGCTGAATCTTGCTGCGGCACGCAGATGATCCACCCGCGGTAGATCATCCGAGAAGAGTTCGGGGATGGTCGGACTGGTCGAGCACGCGAGACCATCGTCAACCTCCTCTTGCCCACTGAGCGTCAAAGCAGCCGCGATTCTCGCCGTCGCCTGGAAGCGATCAGGCACAGCCGGTAGATTGAGAACTGCTTCTCGTTCCGCTCGTTTGTCAGTTAGCATTCCGGTCAATACGCGGCGCCAGACGTCAGCGAGTGACAGTGAAGCATTTCCGTCTTGCCCGGCTAGTTCCTGGATGACGCAAGGAAATCCCCCAATCGGCTCTAGTTGATTGGCCTTTATCAACTGACAAACTCGAGCGAACTTCGCATGAGAACCCGCGATGCGGGCTGCTTCCTCGCTGTCTGGAGGGGCAAGTCGAACAGTGAGGAGAGAATCCCTGTCCCGCTCAATGGCGTATAGCTCCCCGAGGCGCTCAAGTACTTCGGGAGGCTGTTCGTTCTCACGGCAGAACATGAGAAGAAGCAGTCGTTTTCTCTCAGCTTCAGCAAGTTGCTCGACGAGGTCGAGGATCTCATGCACGCGCTTGTCTTCGCGCCTCGCGTCATCGTCGATGGCGTCAACGATCCAGCAAGCACGCTGGCCATCCGCTTTCCACTCTGCCCACCACGTCGGTTCGACAGCGGCTACAATCCCAAAGCGCTGAAACATTACGGCGTGGCAAAATTGCCCGAAGGGGTTCTCGGAACTTCGAGACTCCGTATTCCCCAGAAGGTGGTCCCGGAGTTGCTTCGCGACATGTGATTTGCCGAACCAAGGGGGAGCGACGACCAGGACTGCTCTGAATTCGAAAAGGTCAGCGATACCCATCGTGAGTTGGCGACCACGGGCCGACAGGAACCCATGCTCATCTAGGAAATCTTCTCGCGAGGCTGCTTCCGCTGGAAGAAAGCGACGCTGCGGAATTGTCGAAAACCTTGCGATGTCCATTGCAATAGGTTAGTGCTCCGCTCAGTGAACGCAAACGTCGCAGACCAGGAGCGAAGGGCTGACGCTGGGAGGTGGCCTGCTCGGGCAGGGTCGAGGCTGGAAACTAAGTGGTTTTCCAAAATGATTCAGCCACATCCAAGCAACTGGCCGACGTTAACACTGACGGCGGAGCCGTCGGGAGGTTGCTATGCCGAGCACATGGAAGGATCGGCTCACGCACGACGAGATCGATGCACTGGATCGCATGCGCATGACAGCGCCCAGTGCGGACGTCTTTCGCAACTGTACGGTCATTTTGATGTCCAATGTCGGCAGAACCAAAGCCTCCATTGCCAAGGACTTGGGTTGTTGTACGGCAACGGCCGAACGCGTTCGGGGGCTTTATCGTACGATGGGCCTGTTGGGTATGACGCCCATCAAGCCCCCCGGCCGCCCGTCGCGATTGAGTCAGGCGCTGCGCGAGCCAGTACTGCAGGCTGTGCAGACCAACCCACGAGAGTTCGGTTATGGATTCACTACTTGGTCGATGGCTCGACTGACCGAACATATTCGGCGCCACTGCGGATTGCGAGCCAGCCCCAGCACGGTGCGGCGCGTATTGGCTCACGAGCAGTTCTCCCTACAGCGGCCCAAGCACACCCTCCAAGGAAAACGCGACGAAAAGGCCCACGCCAAAGCCAAAACGGAGCTGCACGCCCTCAAAAAAAAGCGCTGCGCAAGAACGCAGCCGAAGCGCTGCTCTTTCAGGACGAAACCGAAATCCACCTGCACCCTCTCTTGACGCGGATGTGGGCGCGGATCGGTTGTCAACCGCGCGTTCCATCCCCTGGACAAAACCAAAAGAAGACTGTGTATGGCGCGGTGGACTACGCCACGGGAAAGATCACCACCATCGTGACGGATACCAAGAGCGGGCTGAACTTCATCGCTTTTCTGGCCACGCTCCTGCGGTCCTATGGGGGACGCAAGATTCGGTTGGTCTGCGACAACGCCCGATATCACCATACCGGAGCCGTGCAGGATTGGCTGGACGGTCATCGGCATCGGATCGAAGTCTACTGGCTGCCGCCGTACTGTCCCGATCTGAATCTCATCGAGCGGCTGTGGGGCCACTTGAAGCGAACTGCATTGGCCAATGTGCTGTTCGCCGGGATCCACGATCTGGTGCGTGCCTTCGTCCATGGCGTTCGAGCCGTCAACGGCCACCGAGATAAGATGGGATTCATGTTCGACCATGACGACGCCGTCCGAACAAGAGCAGCGTGAATCCTTATGACGAAGCACTTAGCTTCTCGGGCTTGGGTCCCTGACTTGGACGCCGCTTCTCATAGCGCGCCTGTGAAGTAACAAGGGTAGTAGTTCGTGCGGGTGGGGTGTGCGCATGGCGAATTGTGAATGATGAACTGTAAATCAGGAATGGGGAGGAGAAGACAAGAAGCTGTGAAATGTTCGACGTGGGGACATCGCGAAAGTGCGAGAAAGCGCAATGGCCAAACGAACCCACCGGCTGCGCAAGTGGAAGGCCGGGACGATGAAACGTCGGAATTTCAAAACGTGCAAAGTCCAAATCGAGAGCAGGGCAGAGGAAATGCGGAATGCTGATTTCGGATTTGGGGAACGGCGGCGTGCTGAAGCCCGACCCCCGAAGGCTGAAGGCCGCGCACGACTTACGAATTACGGACCACGAATCACGAACCACGCAATAGCTCAGTGGCCGAACAAAGCCATTCGGTCGCAAGCCCAAGGCCAGGATCGAGACAGGCCGGGCTCTGCCTCATGTGGCGGATGGGTCGGCGCGCCTGTGTATACAAGTGTTGTCGTCGGCATCCTCTCCCATGATCAGAAAATGTTTCACGATGCATGCTCCGAAAGGGTTCATTGGAACTCCTGCTGCGGGCTTATTGTACCGCTGCTTTACATCACCTGCCTTCTCTATTCTGTGCGTGTCTTGTATGAGACGAGGATGAGAAGGAAGAGGAGGAAACATGCCACTGAGGATACCATCCTCGCTCTGTGGCAGTTCGAGATGATCATCGATGATTTCCGATAACGTGCATGAGAAGCGCTTGCGTCGTCAGAGCCGCGACCGTGAGGGAGCGGTATACTCGCTAACGCCGCCTGCTTCCAGAAGGGCGCGGCTCCCAAGAGCTGCTTCTGACACACGCTCTTGAGAGACTCCGGCTTTGACCCAATCGCCATGTGCGTAATCGTCCGATCTCTGTTCTATGATCTTTGGGGTTGTGGTGAGTCTGAAAGTATCGATGGCCCCGAGTTTGCCTCCCCCAGTATTGCTCTTTACCCGGCTGGAGGATGGAGTAGAATGACCTGCTCGATTTCTTGAAATACTGGCCCGGCACTTCCTTTTGGGATCGCGGGGCTCTCATCGGTTTGTTGCGGGGTTTGGCCGTGTCGGAGACGAGTCCTCCGGATATTCTCAAGTGTCAACGGTGGAGTATCACAACCGAACAGTTTCCACCGCAGTTTCCGCAACATCAGTCAGGAGAGGTGGCCGAGCGGCTGAAGGCAACGGTTTGCTAAACCGTCATACGGGGTCAAACCTGTATCGCGGGTTCGAATCCCGCCCTCTCCGATAGCCCCGTCAGAACGGCATTTCCCGCCGGTTTGACGGGGTCTTTCGTGCATTTCGTCATTCGCGCTTGCACGCGCCTCGTGTCCACCTGCGCCTCCGTCAGACGCCCCGCGCCGCTCATTTTGCGCCAAGTAATCCGCCGAGTGCGGATCGCCCGCCGTTGCGTCATCCGTGCCCGTTGCTCGCAGCCTTTGCCGCGAAGGATTTGACAGGTCGGGCAGCGTGCGCAGCGCGTCGATTTCCTGATCCCGGTAGCTGTGCGAATAGCGGTTCATCGTCAGCGTGATATCGGAGTGCCGCGCCAGCGATTGGGCTGTCTTGGGATGTACGCCGCCGCTCGCCAGATTGGTGATGAATGTATGCCGAAGCGCGTGAAAGTCCGCCACGCGGCCCGCATCGTCCTTGTACGGGATTCCAGCGGCTTCAAGATCAGCTTTGAACATTCGGATAATCATGTTCGGCTTGGGAAGTTTGAACGCCACGGTTGCCGGAGCCTTGCTGCACAAATACGCCCGCAGGTCGTCCGCCAGTTCCGGCCGCAGGATCAGCAAGTCATCCCGCCGCCGCTTGGAATACGCCGCCGCAACCGTCACCGTCGGCGGATCGGCGTCCAGATCGAACGACGCCCTTGTCAGACTGCGCAGTTCACCGGCTCGCAAGCCCGTTTCCACCGCCAGCCGATACAGCAGCGTCCGCTCCGCCCCGGTCATCCCATAGCGTTCCGGCCCGTTTTCAGCCGCGTTCAGCAGCCCGCGCAGTTCATCGACCGTGAGCGCCCGGCGATCATGCCGCCGGTCGGTCTTGACGTTCAGCCCGTCCAAGTGTGCAACCGGCGATTCCAGCGCCCGCCGATCCTTCACCATCCAGCGGCAGAATTGCTTGATCGCTTGCACGTAGAAATTGAACGTCTGGGCCGATATGCCCCGCTTGTCCTCAGTGTCGGCCCGCAGCCCGTGCAGGTA
>JACZTW010000179.1 GCA_022573485.1 Planctomycetota bacterium | reverse complement strand
CCGGCGCCGCCGCCTGCGGCGGAGTCTAGGAGACGTCCATCCAGTCCGCATAACGCCATGCCCATCGTTTCCGCAAGCGGGCGCGCGCAAGCCCTGCGTGCGATAAACTCCGCGCGGATCCGCCACGGTGAAGTTATCGGTCACTGCTCGAGAAAACTCGCCTCTGCGTTTGCACTTGTCGCGTGATGAATCTTAAATTCATCTCGAAGGGACGCAACTCGTTGAGCAAACATCCGCGTCCGCTCTCATAATTCGCAATATCGAATCCGTTAGCGTCCTTGGCGACCAACCGCTGCGCGGTTGGCGCCTTGTTTGCGTTGATGCGTGGATCCAGCCGCGTCGGCTTCGGTCCAACGCACCCGCGCGCGGAGTGACAGGCCATGAAACACAGCAAAACGAGCACGACTCTTTGGGTCTTCCTGATGGTCAGCGCCGCAGCGCCCCAGCCGACCTCCGGCCAGGTCGTCGACTTGCCCTGCGATGCCGACAACCCGCCCATGCCTTATCTCGGCACCGACGGGGGCATTTGCAATTGTGAGGTCGACGAGAGCCTGGACTGTGCCCAGCTTCGTAATCTGGATTCGTCTCGAAATACGGCGGACACCGGCGCGCCCCGGCGTACGATTTCCGGCGTAGAGAGTTGCGAACTGGCCTTCGAGTACACGCGGTCCGACTTCCTGACCATTCCCGATTTCGGCGGCCTGTCAGCCTCGATATATGTCCCGGAAAACTTGGTCATTTGCGATGTGGAATTCGATCTCGACGTTTCGCACCCGTGGTGCGGCGACATCGTCGTCGAACTGAACCACGACGTCATCGACGGCGCCCAGGTGCGACTCATCGATCGCGTGCAGTATCCGGCGCTCCCGGCGGGTTCGCCCAACGCCGATTTCGACGTGACCCTCGTGACGGGCACGATTGCGCCCCTGATCGAGACTGTCCCGCCGAGCTTCGGCACGATTATCTCCGGAACCTATCAGCCCTGGGCGGATGCCGAGAGCACGCCCGTGCCGGATCGTCTCGAGGACTTCATCGGCGAGGCGACCCGCGGCGTGTGGACGGTGGAAGTCTTCGATCGAGCGGCTGGAGAACAAGGCAGCCTGAATAGCTGGACGATTCGTTTCTATGCCCGCGACGGAATTCTCGACGACGTCGATAACTGCCCGCTGGTGTACAATCCGGGCCAGGCCGACGGCGATGGTGATGGGGTTGGTGATGCCTGCGACAATTGTCCGGAGCTCAGCAATCCGGACCAGCTCGACAGTAACGGCGACGGTTTGGGCGACGCCTGCGATCTCTGCCCGCCTGGCGAATCTTCCGCCGATTCAGACGGCGACGGCCTGATCGATTGTGTGGATAACTGTCCCGCTCATGCGAACGCCGACCAGACGGATACCGACGGCGACGGCGCGGGCGATGCGTGCGATCAATGCCCGGGTGTGGATGACGCCCTGGATACCGACGGCGATGAAGTGCCTGACTGTCTGGACAACTGTGCCAACACGATCAATCCCGACCAGCTCGATACCGACGCGGACGGCTTCGGCGATGCCTGCGATCAGTGCCCCGGCATGGACGATTCGGGCACCCCCGACGCCTACGAGACGGTGTGCGATAACGGCCAGGATGAGGATTGTGACGGGCTCACCGACTGCGATGACTCCGATTGCTTCGATCATCCCATTTGTATCTGTGATAACGATGGCTATTGCGAAGCCGGCGAGGATTGTCAGTGGTGTCCGAACGACTGCGTCACCAGCATTAGTGCCCTCTGCGGCAACGGCGTGTGCGAAGCGGGCGACGGCGAGGATTGCCTGACCTGTCCGGCCGACTGCGACGGCGTGCAGAAGGGCAGGGCCAGCAGCCGGTATTGCTGCGGCGGAGGCGGTGGCGTCAATCCCGTCGACTGCACCGACGCGCGCTGTACGAGCGACGGCTTCGAGTGTGTGGATCAGGGCGCATCCGTGGCCTGCTGTGGCGACGGCACGTGTGATCCATCGGAGACGACTTGCACTTGCGCGGCGGACTGTGGCGCGCCACCGCTCAACGAATCCAGTTGCACCGACGGCGAGGACGAGGATTGCGACGGGCTGATCGACTGCCTGGACCCGGACTGCTACACGCATCCGTCCTGTCTGTGCGACAATGATGGCGTCTGCGAGCAGGGCGAAGACTGCGCCTCGTGCTCGAACGATTGCATGACCCTGGAGCCGGCGACTTGCGGCGACGGGTTGTGTGAAGCGGCCGGCGGCGAGGATTGCCGGACGTGCCCGGCGGACTGCAACGGCGTGCAACAAGGCGCACCCAGGAACCAGTTCTGCTGTGGCGCCGGCGGCGGGAAAAAACCCGTGGATTGCAGCGATAGCCGCTGCCTGAGCGACGGATACGCGTGCAGCGATCAGCCGATGCCTTCAGCGTGCTGTGGGGACGGCGTCTGTGACACGCTGGAAGACGGAACGAGCTGCGCCATCGATTGTGGTCTTTGATTCAAGCCTCAGGTGGATCGCCGGAGTGCGTGGCTTCGGCGATCCCCGCGGATTAAGGAGCGAATTGAAGGGGTCAGAATTAAAGAGAATTGGAGGAGGAGAATTGGAGGATTCAGGAATCTTTGTTGAGCCTGACGCCGTTTGTGATTGCAAACTCCGATGGTCATCGTCCTCGGGCGTACACTGCAAAAAGATTCCTGACCCCTTGATCCTTTGACCCCTTGATCCTTGACTCGTTAATCCTCTGACCGCTTAATCCTCGATTGTTCGCGGCGTCTGCCAAACGGCCAAGCCACTGCGAACGACGTATCCCATGGCTTGCCGTTTGGCAGACGCAGGCATAGGTCGGGGCCTCGACCTGCAGGAATGTGGAAGCGGAAAATGTGAGTCTTGACCCACTTTAGGTTGTCTGAGAGTGGTGGGCAGTGCCCACCCTACCTCTGCTGAGTGCTGAAAGCTGAAAGCTGAGAGCTGAAAGCTGATCGACCCTACTTCGCGGCGGCGGCTTCTTCTTTTTCTTTCTTGGCTTTGTCTATGATTTGCTGCTGGACGTTGCCGGGCACGGGGTCGTAGTGCGACAACTCCATGGTGTAACCCCAAGGCGTCGGTGCTCGCCCTCTTCTCAGGCGAGTTTTGGAAGACAGCGTCAGGGTCGGGTTGCCGAGATTGCATTCGTTCCGGCAACGTCACAGGTCATCTCGCAAGACCATGAGTCGATAGGCGCCGATATCACCTTTGGTTTCGTACATACCGAATAGCTCCTTCAATCGATCCACAGTTTGGTCGCTGAAACGCATGTTCAAGACATTTTCGTTTCTTGGCACCAGCAGAGCGTTGGCAGTTCCCGATTCAAGTTGTTGTATCATCTCAAGCTCCTGGGTGAGATCCCGCACATTGGTGAAACGCACTGCCGATGCCCGATCGGCGTACAGGTAAATGCCCGTGTCGTACGACAAGACGTAGATTTTCTGGCCTGGAGATACGTATTCCTGAACGTACCGACCAATTTCTCGCAATTGATCGCGCTGTGACGGCTTCGATGAATCATAAGCGGCAAAGGTTTTACTGAGACCGGAGAAATATTGCATCTTGAGCGGGATACCCAGGAACAGGATTAAGGTGACGCCGGCGATCGTGAGCATCCAACGGTGATCACGGCTTGTCTCTTGCCACACGTGGACGATCTGTGCAACACCGCAACCCACCAGCCATAGCATCGGCGGCCATGTGGCCTGCACGTAGCGCATCGTCTTGGAAGGTCCGACTAGAGCGAACCACTCTTCTGCAACCCACCATAGTGCGAGTGCCAAGACGGTCGCACGTGGGAGCGGGCGGTGTTGGGGACCCAACACGGCAGCAGCGATAGCAATCAGGCCCAACCATAAGGGAAGTTCCAGGGGCTTTAGATAACCGATATTACGGTTCCACCCTCCAAGCGATTCCCAAAAAGCTCTCGGAGTCAACAAGCTCTTGTTGAACCCAAAGATTGCGTGCATAGCTTCAGACATAGTACCGCGCCATAATAGTAAGCCCACGACGAGCAGTAGTCCCATCAAGAAACCAAGCCAAGTCAGCAGCCCAAGATTCCGCCACTTTCTCGCCGACTTGCCTCCGACGAAGAATACCCCAATGGCAATCATACTGAAGGCGAGCAGTCCAAGTGGTCCTGTCTGTTTGAACGTTGCAGCGGCCGCCCAGCACAATCCAGACAGCGAACTCAATAGGCGAGGTCGCTGCGCCGAACCAAATAAAGCCACGAACAGGAGTGAAGTCGCGAGCAGCACAAACATTGCGCAGTAGAAGTCGGGGTTAATTGACGGAGTGTCGTAGTCTCTCGTGGTGACCAGAACCGCGGCGAGAAACGTCACACTGATGGCGGGCCCTAACCCGAGAATCTCCCTCGAAGCCCACCAAAGAACCACGACCACCGCCATTGCAACAACGCCTGGCAAAATCCAAGGTGCGACCTCCCACCCACCACTGGATGCCAAGGCCAGGGCGTTGATCCAAGCCAACCCGGGAGGTTTGTTTTCCCAACAGTCGATATACATTCGGCCGCCGTCATACACGGTTTGTCCTAGGTAGATGAGCTGATATTGGTCGGTCCGACTTCCTCTTGCGTGATAGGAACTCCATGTTCCCAATACGATCAGAGTTCCGATACCCACCCACATGAGGGAGAGGCAGATCCTAGACATTGACATGCGCGCTATTCGGTGAGTGGGATCGCGTGTTGGCACTTCAGTCGCGGCTTTCTCGTCGCACATCTTGGGTGAGTCTAAATCAATCGTGGAGTTGTTCGAGGAGTTCTAACCGCAATCCAAGAATGATGCAACCCAAAAAGGGGCGCAGAACCCCGTAGGGTGTCTTTATCGAGCCCATCTCGAACCGAACGTGTCCGCGAAGGGATAAAGGTGTCAGGAAGATTCTCTATGCCGGTTGAAATTCTTCCTGACACCTGTTCCTGTTCCCGTAGGCGGGACTGGTTGGTCCTACTTCGCGGCGTGGGCTTCTTCTTTTTCTTTCTTGGCTTTGTCGATGATTTGCTGCTGGACGTTGCCGGGGACGGGGTCGTAGTGCGACAACTCCATACTGTAGCTGCCCTGCCCGCCGGAGATGCTGGAGAGTGATGAATTGTAGTTGGCGACCTCCGCCAAAGGCACCTGGGCCTGGATGGCCAAGAAGCCGCCGGGGAGCATGTCCTGGCCCAGCGGTCGGCCTCGGCGCGAGGCCAAGTCGCCCTGGATGTCGCCGACGTTTTCCGACGGCACGATGACCTCGATGTTGACGATCGGTTCGAGCAGGATCGGCTTGCACTGCATGAACGCATCACGAAACGCGTGCTTGCCCGCGAGCTGAAAAGCAATGTCCTTGCTGTCCACCGGATGGGTCTTGCCGTCGGTCAGGCGGACCTTGACGTCGACGACGGGGTAGCCCGCGATGATGCCCTCACCCATCGCCACCCGCACGCCCTTGTCTACGCTGGGGCGGAACTGCTGGTCAATCGCTCCGCCGAAAATCTCGTCGATGAATTCGTAGCCGGCGCCGCGTTCGTTCGGTTCGACGCCGATGAACACGCGCCCGAACTGGCCTGCGCCGCCGGTCTGCTTCTTGTGCGTATATTCCACGTTCTTGACTGTCTTGGTGATTGTCTCGCGATAGGGGATGCGCGGCGGATGGGTGGTGACTTTCAGTTTGAACTGCCGCTCCATGCGGGCCAGCATGGTTCGCAGGTGAATATCGCCCATTCCGCTGATCACCAGTTCGCTCGTCGCGGCGTCCCGCTCCGCCTTGAAGCAGGGGTCTTCTTCGGTCAACTTGTGCAACGCGCCGGAGATTTTGTCGGCGTCGCCCCGTGATTCGGGTTCGATGGCGATCGAGAACATGGGCACGGGCATGGCGGGCATGGCGATGGTGCCGCCCTTGTCTGAGTAGATAACTTCGCCGATCTTCAAATCGAGCTTGGCCAGCGCCACAATGTCGCCCGCGACGGCGGAATCGACCTCGGTGTGCTCGCCGCCCTGGAGCATGTGGATGTGCCCGGGCTTGAGGCCTTTGCGCTCGCCGGGCGTGTGGATGGTCGTATCCGAATTCAAGCGTCCCGAGAGGCAGCGCAGGGCGCTGTATTTGATGTGGCTTTTCGGATCGATGGTGATTTTGAACACCAAGCCGACGAAAGGCCCGTCAGCGCCGGCGGAGAGGGTCTCGGTGTTCTCGCCGTCGACCAGCTCCCGCGCCAGGGCCTGAGTCGGGCTGGGGCACAGCGCGCAGATGGCGTCGAGAAGCTCGGCAATCCCGACATCCTTACTTGCACTGCTAAAGAAAATCGGAATGAAGACACCGGCAGCCACCGCCTTGGTGGCTGAGTCGGCGAGATCCTGGTCGGCCAACTCGCCGCCCAGGTATTTCTCCATCAACGCGTCATCCACGCCGACGATGGCTTCCACGATCTTCTCGTGCATCTCCGCCACGTCGCCGAAATCCGATTCGCCCGATTCCTGGCCGTAGCAGTCGGTCACGCTCGTGGCTTGGTTGGCTGGCAGATTGACGCACACGCACTCCGATCCGAATGTCTCCTGGATCTGGCCAACGATTTGCGGCAGATCGATATTTTCCAAATCAATCTTGTTGACGACCACGAGCCGGGCCAGTCCATAGTCCTTGGCGCGCTCCATCATCTTGCGCGTATTGACTTGAATGCCGTCCTTGGCGGAGATTACGCAAATCGCCGAATCCGCCGCAGCCAGCGCCGCAATGGCCGGCCCGGCGAAATCGATCGACCCGGGCGTGTCAATAATGTTAATGCGCTTGCCGTTGTGGTCGGCGTAGCAAACGGAGGAGTCCAGCGAGCAGCCCTTTTCCTTTTCTTCCTCGGTATAGTCCAAGTGGGAGGTCTTGTCGTTCACGCTGCCGAGCCTGCGGGTGGTGCCGGACTTGTACAACAGGGCCTCCGCCAGACTGGTCTTGCCGGAACCGCCATGCCCGACCAGAGCAATATTGCGGATGTCTTTGGTGCTGTACTGCGGCATCTTGGGTTACTCCAGATTCAAAACTCAGGAATACACTCGAACTCGCGGCAGAAGCGTTCAATTATAGGAAATTCGGCGAATTGCTCAAGGCCGGCAGGACTGTCCTGTCGGCGCCCCCTGTGAGTGGCCGATATTCATGCCGGACCCGCATGGCGCTTGTCTCAGCGGGCGCTGGAAGCTAAATTCTCGGTGTTCGGGGGAAACGATCGGGCAAATTCGGGAGATTTATCGTGCGTCTATCGGATCGTGTACTGCGGCTCAAGGAATCGGCGACCATGGCGGTCACCGGCCGGGCGAAAGCGCTTCAGGCCTCCGGCGTCGACGTGGTCAGCTTCGGCGCCGGGCAGCCGGATTTCGTCACACCCCGTCACATCATTCAGGCCGCTCAAAAGGCGCTGGACGAGGGGCACACCGGCTACGCCGTGCCGCCGTCCGGGCTGCCGGCGACCAAGCAGGCGGTCTGCGACAAGCTGCGGGCTTGTAACAATCTGGACTACGACCCCTCGCAAATCATTATCACCGTCGGAGGAAAGGAAGCTTTGTTCCTGGCCTTCCTGGCGATGCTGAACGATGGCGACGAAGTCATCCTGCCGGCGCCGTATTGGGTGAGCTTCCCCGAGCAAATCTCACTCGCCGGCGGCCGACCCGTCGTGGTGCATGGTGAGGAGCGTCAGGGCTTTCGGATCACGCCTGAACAACTCGGCGACGCCATCACGGAGCGAACCCGCGCCGTGGTCTTGAACTATCCCTCCAACCCCACCGGCCATAGTTACTCGCCGGCGCAATTGAGGGAATTGGCCGACGTGCTCGCGGGGCGCGATATTATCGTCGTGGCAGACGAAATGTACGACCAGTTGATCTATGGTGAACATGAGCATGTCAGTTGGGCCACGCTGAGCGAAGAGACCTACGGCAAGACGCTGACCTTGAACGCCGCATCGAAGACGTATGCCATGACCGGCTGGCGGCTGGGGTATGCCGCCGGACCGACCGAGCTCATCAAAGCCATGGCCAAACTGCAAGGCCAGTCCACCAGCGGGACAGTGAATTTCTGTCAGTATGGGCTGATCGCAGCCCTCAGCGGCGAACAGGGATGCGTCGAAGAAATGCGGCTCGAAGATGACCTCCGGCGGCACATTAGGTACGCGTGGCTGT
>JACZTW010000007.1 GCA_022573485.1 Planctomycetota bacterium | reverse complement strand
GCGCTGGTGGTTGAAGCACAGGCTGAGGCCTTTCCGTCCGATCCGTTCACGGTCAATTTGTCGGCGGAGGCCCGAGGAGGGCTCGAGCCGTTTACTTTTGCGTGGAGTCTGGATACGGGCGAAGGCGACGTGACCTTCGACGACGAAACCGCCGCCACGACCTCGGCCACATTCGCGCAGTGCGGTATCTTTATTCTCAGAGTCACGGCCACCGATGCATCGGGTGTGACGACCGGCTTCGACCTGCCGATCACGATCATCAACACAACCACGGATTTGATGGTCGACATCGATCCCCCGTCCTGTACCGAGGGCACGTTCCTCGACGCCTGCGTCGCACTGGGAGCGAGCATCACGCTGGGCGTGGACACCACGAATGAATCCAGCTCGGGCGCGCTGGAGTATGCCTGGGAGATCATTGACGGCGTCAATTCGGCGTTCCTCTCCGAAGAGACGACAGCCAATGCCATCCTGCACGCCACCGGGCCTGCCACCGTGGTCGTCGAAGTCACCGTTACTGATTCCGAAACATGCCAGTCGACTACGGATCAAATCTCCGTCGAGGTCGTTCAGAGCGGGCAGTTGGTGGTCGACATCTTCAGCGACGGTAACGCAACGCTGGGTCACCCCGAAACCCTCCACGCTCAAGTGACGGGAGCGATCGGCCTACTCTCGTTCGAGTGGGAGGTGATTGACGGCGATGGCACGTTTACGATCAATGAGGATGCACCACAAAACGTACTCTTCACTCCCATGAGCCGCCCAACCGTGACGGTGCAGGTTACTGTTACCGATGACGCGCGCAACCCCTGTACGGCCAATGACGATTGCGCAGGAGATGAAGTGTGTACCGTCGGTCAGTGTGCCGCCATCGCCACGGAAGAACTCGAGATCGCGACCTTCGCGGTCTCGATCGTTGGCGACACGACGATTCCGAGCAATTCCCTCGCGACCTACTCCATCACGCTCTCCGGGGATGCGCCGTCAGGCGTGTTTCAAGCGTGGTCGATCCAGAAGCGAGATGCGGATGATTCACTGGCTGTCGTTGTGGTTGGTGACACGGCGGCGGTTCTGCAGATTCTGCCCGAGGGCGACGGCGTTTTCGATCTGTTGCTCGCAGTAACGGATGCGACTGACGAAGACAACGTCGCCGAGAAGTCAATCCCGGTGATCGTGGAGTGTGCGGACGCCGATCGGCCCGACGCGAATGCGGGCCCGGCCCAGCTCGCCGCCGTCAGTACGGGGTCCGAGATCGTCACCGTGACGATGAGTTGTTCGGACCCGAGCACATCGGACCAATCTGGGCGGCTGTTCCGCTGGCTGCAGGTCAGCGGCGATCCGGTCGCGAATATCGAGGATGAAGACTCGCGGTTCGCCAAGTTTGACATGCCTCAGAGCGCGCCGCTCGGATTTGATCCCATTGTTTTTGAGTGCATCGTGGGGAATCCGGCCAGCAATTGCGAGTCCAGCGAGCGGGTCGGGTGTGCGACGGACGAGCAGTGCGCCTCCGTCGGCGGGACCACGTGCGGACAGATCGACGCCGGCCTGTGCGACGGACTGCTTCTCAGCGATACGACGGTCGTGTACGCCGAGCCGCTCGTCGTGCCGAGCACTGCCCTTCAGACGAAACTGGTCGGCAGTTTGGTGACCCTGGCGTGCGAGCAAGACTCCGGCTCGCTGGCTGATACGTATGACTGGCGGCAGGTGGACGCCGCCGGTGACGAGGTCGATCCTCAGGATCAAGTCGCTGACTTTAACCTGGATGCCGAGACGGGCGTGCTGATGTTCACCGCTCCGTCGAGTGCCCAGCAGTTGTTCTTTGAGTGCCAAGGAATCATCAGTTCCCCTGACGGCGATCTGGCGGGCCCGTTCAGCGCGGATGATCGAGCGATCGTGGATGTCGTGAATTTCGATGTCTCCGTGGTCGTGCAGGACGGCGATGACGCCGCGGGCGGGGCGCTGGCCGACATTGACGTGGATCGCATCCGCCTCACGAACGCCTCGCCCGGCGAAGTCGTTTTCACGAGCACGCTGATCGCAGCCTCGGCGGATTCCGGCGTGTTCTCGAACAGCTTTTCGGACACGAACGAGACGCTCGTGTTGGAAGGTGACGCCGCACCCAATGGCGGTGAGTTCGGGCAGATCGGGCCGTTCGATATCGATGCAGCCGCGAATCTCGCGTTCGTCGTGCCCGTCGATGGCGCGCCCGCCGGCGGAGAGACGGACGGCGTTTTCGCCCTGTTCGGAAGTTCGCTCGTTGAGATCGCCGCCGACGGCGCCACGGATGAGAATCCATCCGGCAACCGTTTCTGCGGCTTCGGCGATGTGGCTTTGGGCGGCAGTGGCGATGTGACGTTTCTGGCTCAGTTTGACGCCGACGGCGACGGCAATTGCAGCGGCACGGTGCGCGAAGGGCTCTACAATCGAACAGGGGGGCTGCTGAGCACGGTGGCTCAGTCGGGTACGACCACCATTCCAGACAGCGTGCCTGGCGTCAAGTTCGGCGATTTCTTCGAGCAGTTGCACGCCAATGATGATGGTGATGTCGTGTTCGCAGGCAGGGATTCGGGCAGCACCGCGATTGGAGCATTCATCGAACCCAGCGGCGGAGACCTGGATCGCTTGTTCCTGAACGACCGCACTGCCGCCGACACCGGTGGTGCGTACGGTGATGACTTGCCGGCCGACTTGGCCATCGCGGATCGCCCCACCGGCGCTCCCGCCGGCACTTCCGGAGTCGCCGCCTTCCAGGCCGACGTCAAGAACGTCCAGAACAGCGATTGCAATTGCGATCTCGACCCGGCCTGCTGCCCATCGACGCAGGGTCTGTTCATCAATGCGGAGTCCGGGAGCGCCGGGACCACCATTGCCCTGAACAACGCCGGCAGCCCCGCGGATTTCTTCTTGACGTCCTTCCAGCAAGTGGCGATCAATTCGCACGGCGACCTTGCTTTCATCGCGGATGGCCGACTGCTGTTCTACGCGGTTTCGTCTGGGACTGTCGTTGAAGTGCGAAACGCCGACGGTGTCGCGGTCCGCAACGGGAGCCAGGTCGTGACCGGTGTGATCATCAACGCCGGCAACGGTCTGGCGGATGTGCAGTTCAACGACGACGGCGTGATCGTCTTCTCCGCCAACGTCAACGGGTCCGGCACCGCGATCCTCCAGGCTTTGCCGCCTGGCTAGCCCGCCTGAGGCGGGAACGATAGCCAATTCCAAATAACTCCAGGGAACGGTTACCTCGCCGGGGCGACCGTTCCTTTTTCCAATGTCACGCCCACCATCTCCGATAGAGACCGCGACACGAAATGGTCGCATCGGCTGAGAGATCGGCGGATGTTGCCGAGAAGTCGGCAGGATGTGCGTCAGCCAGCCCCGCCGGTCGGTCTCCAGACACATCTGAAGATTGTTTTTCAATCGGGCAAGCTAGTGGTGCGCAATAAGTTGCGCTCGATCAAGACGTTGTGAGTGCCCCTCGGGCGAGCGAGTTGGCACGCCGGTTGGTAAGGGGCTGGCGGAGTCGTGCAGCGATTGTGTGGTCACGGGAGGCTTGAATGAACAACGAGTGTCGATTGCGCACGGCAGCGGATGCTGAATTGGTTCCAACGGATTGGAACGCAATCGGCGCTCGGATTGTCGAGGTCGCCGAGCAAGCCTGTGCGACGCACCTGCGTCTGAGCGGCGGACGTTTGACGGAACAAGACATAGAAGACTTGCTGATGCAGGCTTCGAAGGGCGAGTAGTTCGATGGTTTACGGCTTGTGGCAATCTGCGGCGGGCATGGCGGCGAATCAGTATCGCCAGAACGTTGCTGCCAACAACATCGCGAATATCAACACGGTCGGTTTCAAGCACGATCTGGCCATGCTGATCGAGCGCCCGGTAGAATCGCGCGAAGACGGCGACGCCCGGCAGTTTGCCCACGCCATGTTCGACATGCTCAGCGGCGGCACACACGTCTCGCCGGCGATCCAGACGTTTGAGCAAGGCCCCGTGATGACAACTGACAAACCGCTGGACGTCATGATCCAAGGCAAGGGGTTCTTTGCGGTGCAGACCGACGAAGGCGTGCGCTATACCCGCGACGGCAACTTCACGCGCAGCAGCGAGGGCTTGCTGGTGACGTCTGCGCAAGGTGACCCCGTACTGGATAGCGGCGGCGGCACGATCACGATTCCGGCGAACGGCGGCAAGGTCATAATCGCGAGCGGCGGCGAAATCAAACAGGGCGATGCGGTCCTGGCCACGCTCGGCGTGGTGGAATTCGACGACTTGAGCCTGCTGATGAAGCAGGGCAAGAACCTGTATGCAGCGGCGGCCAGCGCCACGCCGCGCGCAGCCACCGGCAGCAAGATCATACCCGGCGCTCTGGAAGGCTCGACGATGGATCCAGTCAAAGGGCTGGTGGACATGATCGAAGCCTCGCGGGCGTTCCAAATGAACGCCAACATGATCAGTATGCAGGACACCACCCTCGGCAGGGCAGTGAACGAGATTGCGAGGTTCTAAAGAAGAGTTTACCGCAGAGAGCGCTGAGAACGCAGAGAAGATCGGGAGTTGAGAAACAAATAGAAACCTCTGCGACCTCTGCGGTCTCTGCGGTGAGTTTTTCCGGATGACAGAGTAACTGAGAGAGAAGACTATGGCGATTACAGCACTACAAGCAGCAGCGAGCGGGATGAAGGCTCTGGACGTCAAGCTGGATGTCCTGGCCAACAACCTCGCGAATATCAACACGACCGGCTTCAAACGTTCGCGCACCAACTTTGAGGATCTGCTCTATCAAATCAAGCGTGAGCCCGGCATCCTCAATGCGAACAACAAGCCTACACCTCACGGCATCGTGGTGGGTGTCGGCGTCGCTGTTGCGGGAACGCAACTCGACTTTGCACAAGGCACGCTCGACCAGACGTACAACGGGCTGGACATGGCCATTCAGGGCGAGGGGTTCTTCCAAGTGCGGACGATTGACGACGGCCAAGAGGTCATCGCTTTCACGCGGGCCGGCAATTTCACGATCAATCGAGACGGAGACATCGTGCTGGGCAACAGCGATGGGCCTTTGATGGAACCGAACATTACACTCCCGGCCGACGCGAAGGACATCTCAGTCTCAGCCGACGGCCGGGTCATGTACAAATCGCCGGGTGACCAAGCCTTGCAAGAGGCGGGACAGATTCTGTTGGCCCGATTTGTAAATCCCGAGGGATTGAAGCAGATCGGCAAGAATCTATACATCGACACCGACGCTTCGGGGACCAGCGTTCCAGGCCAACCACAGACCGATGGTTTTGGTGACATTCGGGGCGGGGCGCTCGAAATGAGCAATGTTGAGCCGGTGCGCGAGTTGATCGAGCTGATCAAAACGCAGCGCGGATTCGAGCTGAATTCACAGTCCATCAAGAGCGCCGACGAGTCGCTCCAGGTGGTGACGAACTTGAGGAGGTTCTAACTTCGCTAGTTAGTTGAGAATCGCCAGACCCAGGCGATCGCCGAACTGAATGGATTCAGGATGGCTACGATGAAACGCAAGGATTGCGACAAGCAATGTAATGGGCAATACGGGAAGCGCGCACGATTCTCGCTCGTGATGAGCGGCATCGCGGCGGTTCTGTGCTGCGCGCCCGCTGCGGACGCGGGCAACATCCGTATCCGGCCCAGCGCGCTGATTGATCACGATCAGATTCGACTCGCTGACGTGGCGGTGTTCGAGGGCTTCGCTCCAGACCAACTCTCCGAATTCCAGGAATTGGTCATCGCCGACGCACCCGCCTTCGGCCAGAGCAAACTGATCACCCTGAATGACATTCGATCGAAGCTGGCTGGCGCCGGCGTGAACATGGCCGTCGTGTGCCTGAAAGGCGCGAGCCGCTGCGTGGTCCGGCGTCCCACGGAGATGCCGACGGAACAAGATGCGCCACAAGGCGTATCGGCTCGCAAGGCCGCAGCCGAGCAATCGCTACAGGCACAGATTCAGCGGTTTATCGACGCGCGGCTTGCCGAATACGGCGGAAAGGCTGATGTCAATTTCCGCCGGACGCCTGCTGCTCTGCTGGCGCTCTCCGGGCCGGCGTACACGTTCGAAATTGAGACGCGTAGCAATCGCAAGCTGGGCACCTTCGAACTGCTGGTGACCATTCAGCACGGGTCTGCCGAACCGCAGATCCAGAAAGTGACGGTCGAGGTTGCGCTCAAAAAGGACGTGATCGTGGCGATCAGCCCAATCAGCCGTGGGCAAACGATCACTCGGGCTGACATCATGACCGAGCAGCGCTCGTTCAAGAAGCTCGAGCACATCGGCATGACCAAACCGGCGACGGTCATTGGCCAGGAAGCCAAACGGAACATCCGCATGGGCGACATGGTTAAGGCGGGGGACATCAAATCGAAAGTATTGGTGAAGCGGAACGATTTGGTTTCTATTCGCTCGGTGCGCAATGGCATCGCCATCGAGAGCACCGGCAAGGCCCTCGACAACGGCGCGCTGGGCGAGAGCATCGAAGTACGCAACGAGGGATCCGAAGAGACATTCTGGGCCCGGGTGACGGGCCTGCGTCAGGCGGAAGCGCTTGGCCGGCCGGAGCGCCGTGCGGGCGTCGATCATTCGAAAGGGAGAGTCAAGTGATCAGGCGCAGAAGATCGTACAAATTGTACAAGTGGGAATCCGCGCGGGCTCCCGACAAGTCGGGATTCTCCCGGCGCGCCGGGACCCGCGGCTCCTTGGTGAATCGCTGTATGGCGTTGGCGCTGGGTTTGTTGCTGTTCGTTATAGCGGGCGAGGTTCGGGCGCAGAGTTCTTCCATGTATATCGGGGCGCTGGAGAAGAGCCGTTTGGCTGCCGAGAACGCCAAAGGAAAGCCGCCATCGAGCGCAAACGGAGTGCAGAATTTCGACCGCGTGAGACCACTCAATCCCGAATTGGAGCAAGCCTCGCTTTTTGCGGTGAAGACCAAATCGCCGAACGAGTTCAAGGTACACGACTTGATCACGGTCATCGTCCGCGAGCAAAAGATCTACAAGAGCAAGTCCAAGCTGGAAACCGACCGCGAGTACTCGATGGACAGCAAGATTGATGCATTCGTGCGCATGCTGAACGGCCATTTGGCGCCGGCCAGTTTCACCGACGGCCAACCCAGCATCGACTTCAGCATGAAGACCGAGTTGCAGGGCGAAGGCAAGTCGGAACGCAGGGACGACCTCACGTTTCGGCTCACCGTCGAGATCATCGACATCCAGCCGAACGGCCGGCTGGTTCTCGCGAGCGGCCCGGACACGCAGATTCTTGTTGACCGTGAATTGCAGGCCATTGCGTTTACCGGCGTGTGCCGCAGCCGCGATGTGTCGCCGGACAACACGATCCTGAGTACGCAGGTATTCAACCAGACGATTAGTCTTCAGCATAAAGGTGCGCTGCGTGACGCCGCCAAACGCGGCTGGCTGACGCGGCTGATTGATTGGATGAACCCGATCTGAACGAGATCGGAGGCGGCTACCGGTATGCGGGGTCGCGCAGGCTCCCGACGAGTCGGGATTTCATTCCGCCTGCGGCTCCTTGGGCATTGTGAGTCGTTGCAGTGAGGCAGACTATGAAGAACTTGACAGGTTGTATCGTTGTGCTGTTGGCGTGTTCCTGGACATCGTCCGCGGTGTTCGGGCAAGTCAACGCCCGCATCTCCGACGTGGCCAAGTTCAAAGGTCCGC
The DNA here is from genome assembly GCA_022573485.1 of Planctomycetota bacterium. Classification (GTDB taxonomy): domain Bacteria; phylum Planctomycetota; class Phycisphaerae; order UBA1845; family CAIVHJ01; genus JACZTW01. The sequence goes on along the minus strand of JACZTW010000007.1, from coordinate 21,881 downwards.
GCGTTAATCGCTTGCAGGGGATCGGCTTGGTCGTCGGACTTGCGGGCACCGGCGACGGCGACAGCTACAAGCAGACCATGCAGCCCCTGGCCAGTTGGCTCAAGAACTATGCCAATCCGGTGGTTCGACTGGAAGACCTCAAAAACACCAAGAACGTCGCGCTGGTCACGATTCACGCCGAATTGCCCGAAGGCGGGGCGCGCGAGGGCGATCGACTCGACGTGCATGTGTCGGCGATGGGGGCGTGCAAGAGTTTGGCAGGCGGGCGGCTGCTGTCAGCGGCGCTGCAGCATCATTCGCTCATCGACAAGACGATCATCGGTTTTGCCATGGGGCCGCTCGAGCTGACCGTCTCGGATGGTTCGAAGGTCAACGCCATCGTTCGCGGCGGACTCATACTCGAAGAAGATGCCATGGTCTCTTATCTCGCAGCCGGGACCGATCTGCTTTCTGATTTCAGGATTCAGGGTTCGTGGCTGAAAGCCGGGCAAATGTATGTGACGCTGGTCATCCACGCGACGCACGAGGGCTTCGGCATGGCGTCGGCCATCGCTCATGCCGTCAATCAGGAACTCGGCGAAACATTCCGCGATACACAGTTGGCCATGTCGATGGATCCCAAGAACGTGGTCGTCCGCGTGCCGAAAGTCTACACCGACGATCCGGTTCCATTCCTGTACGAGATCGAAAAGCTCACCATCCTGCTGCCTGAAAAGAGCGCCCGGATTGTGATCAATCGGTCCAAGCAGATCATCGCCCTCGACGGCGAGGTAACGATTTCGCCCACGATTTTCACGGTCAAGGGATTGACCATCAGCATCACCCGCGATGCCGACGGCCAAATTCAGCCGCCGGCGACCGACGAGCAGAGCTTCATCGGCGTAGACCCCGGCAACCAGAGTGGGGCGGCGCTCAGTGCCTTGTTGCAGCAATTGAATCAAATCAGGGTGCCGATCAACGATCGGATCGCAGTCATCGAAGCGCTGCACAGCATGGGCAATATTCACGCGGAGATCATTTACAAGGAATAGTCATGACCGTAAGCCCGGCTACAACCAATCCTCTTGGCAGTGCGGTCAGCGACGCGCAGCGCGAGAACCAAACCAAGCTGGTCGAGCTGCGCCACGCGGCGGAGCAGTTGGTCGGTATCACGTTTTTCCAAACACTGCTGCAATCGGCGCACAACAGCACGCTCAAGGGCGAGATCGGCCATGGCGGCCGGGGCGAGGAAATGTTCACGGCGCAGTTGGATGTCATTTTTGCGGAGCGTGCTGCGAAGTCGTCGCGGTTTGGGCTGGTGGATGAGATTTACGCGCGGATGGCGAAGCGCTATTTACCGGATGAGGACGATGCTCCGAATGCGCCGGCGCCAAGAGCAGGCGTGGACGTGGTGGGATAATTGAGCATGAGTGATCGAATGCAGGACAAAACAGCACAGCAGCAACGCAAATGCGATCAGCGTGGTATCGCGCAGGCTCCCGACAAGTCGGGATTCCATTCCGCCTGCGGCCCCTTGGGGCGTGAGGATGCGGCACGATTCCAGAATCGCTTGCGCGATCTGGGGAACTTGCTGAACGAATTAACGGGGTTGCACGAGGAGCTGCTCGAAGTGTTGCAACGCAAGCTGGTCGCCATGCGGCAGAACGGCGTGGATACGATCCATGAATGCGTGGCCCGCGAAGGCGAATTGGCCGGCCGCATCGCTGATCGCGAAGGCTTGCGGCGACGCTTGATGGTGCTGATCGGGCGCGACCTGGGTATCGACGAAGAAGAGGCGCGGCGCCTCTCGATTCGCCGGCTGGCAAGTCGTGTAGACGAGCAGCAAAAGTTGAAACTGCTGGTTGCGGGCGAGCGGTTGTCGGCGGTGCTGAAAGAGATCGCCAAGGTCAACGCGGTGGTCGGCGAGTTCGCCGGCCGAATGCTGGAGCATTACCGTGCCGTTTTCGGGCAAATTACGCAGGGCATTGTGCAACCGCCGGTGTACGTGCGCGACGGCGATCGGCCGCCGTCAGTGGCGGCACAGGTCATCGACGCGGTGGGATAACTGGACAGAATTGAGCGGCTCATGGGATTGATAAATACAGCATTGAACATCGGGCAGAGCGCGATCACGAGCTACCAAAGCGCGCTGTCGGTGGTGGGTAACAACATCGCCAATGCCGCCAATCCGGACTACACGCGTCAGCGTGCGGTGTTGCAGCCGGTCATCGGCGCCCCCCTGCCCGGGGGCATCCAGCCCGGAGGCGGCGTGGCTTTGACTTCGCTGGAGCGCATCATCAACGAGGCACTGGAAGGTCGATTGCGCTTGGCGCTGGGCGACGCCGAAAGCGCGCGCATCCAAAGCAATACTCTGACGCAGATCGAGACGGGCTTCAATGAACTGACCGAAAACGACCTCTCGACCATGATGAGCCGGCTGTTCAACTCGTTTCAGGACGTGCAGAACAATCCGACGGACGTGGGCCTGCGCAGCGTGGCCATCGGCAACGCCGCAGCTCTGGCGGACGCTTTGCGGATCCGGCAGCAGGGCCTGAGCGGACTGGCCGACGAACTCAACACCCAGATTGTCGCGTCGGTGCAGCAGGCGGATGAGCTGGCCCGGCAAATCGCGGATCTCAACATTCAAGTCGTCGAGGCCGAAGCCGGCGGGCAGATCGCCGGGGCGCTACGCGATACGCGTGACGCGCTGCTTCGCAAACTGGGTGAGATCGTGGAAATCACCGTGCGGACGCAAGAGAGCGGGACGATCAGCGTGTTCGTGGGCAACGAAACACTGGTGCAGTTCGGCAATTCGCGCGGGCTGACGACCCAAACGGTGGTCGATGGCGACTTGGTTCGGGAGGAAGTCCACTTCGGTGACAACAGCGGGCAGGCCGAGATTCGCGGCGGACTATTGGAAGGCCTGATCAAAGCGCGGGATACGTATGTAACCGGCGCTACGGATGTGATCAACCGACTTGCGATTGGGCTGATCTCCGCGTTGAACGAGATTCACACCAACGGTCAGGGGCTGGACGGCTTCGGGAGCGTGACCAGCACGTACGCGGTGACGGACTCGGACCTGGCCCTCAACGATTCGGCGGCCGGGCTCACGTTCGTGCCGCAGACCGGGAGTTTCTTCGTATCCGTCACGGATACGGCCGGCGGACAGACGACCAGTTACCGGATCGATGTTGATTTGGACGGGCAGAACGGCGACGACACGACCTTGAACAGCCTGGCGGCGCAGATCGACAGCACGGCGGCCAATCTCACTGCAGCCGTGGGCGTGGACGGCAAGCTGACGCTCACGGCCGACGCGGGTTTCGAGATCACCTTTGGGCACGACGGCGCGGCTTCCCGGGACGACACGTCCAACGTGCTCGCGGCGTTGGGCATCAACACGCTTTTCCAGGGTATCGATGCTTCGGACATCGCGGTCAATGACGTCGTCGCGGCGCGGCCGGAGCTGCTCGCGGCATCGGCCGTCAACATTAACGGCGACGGCGCCAATACGGGATTTCTGGCGGATGCCGGCAACAACAACGTGGCCGAACTGGACAACGTGACCGTGTTCAATTTCTACAATCAATCACTGGGCGAAATGGGCGTGCAAACGGCGTCGGCCGCCGCCCGGCTCGACGGCGCCGCCGCGACGAGCGAAGCGCTGCAACAGCAGCGCGCCAGCATCAGCGGCGTCAACCTGGACGAAGAAGCGATCGACCTGTTGCGCTATCAACGGGCGTTTCAGGGCGCCGCACGGTTTACGAGTATTATCGATCGATTGATTGCGGAGTTGCTGTCCCTCGCGAGGTAGGGCGGCGACGCGCATTAGCGGATTTCGCAACGTACCGAAGGTGATTCATGCGAATCTCATCGAACATGGCACTGGACAACTTCATCTTCCAGCAGCAGAAGCTGCTGTCGTCGTTGTTCAAAGAGCAAATGCAGTTGAGCACGGGTCTGGCGGTGCGCGTCCCCAGCGACAATCCGGGCCAAGCCTCGCGCCTGTTGAAATTGACGGAAGTCGAAGAGAGCCAGCAGCAGGTTCTGGAGAACATTCGCTTCGCCGGCGATTTCCTGAATGCCACGGACGCGGCGCTGACGGACGTTACGGATTCGTTGATTCGGGTGGCACAGTTGGCCAGCGGGGCGGTCGGTTCACTGTCGCTGCCTGAAGAGCGTCAGGCTGCGGCGATCGAGATCGACGCCATACTGCAACAAATGACCAGCACCGCCAACCGGCAGTTCCTGGGATTGTATCTTTTTGGCGGTCGCGATGTGACGACACAGCCGTTGCGCTCCGAGCTGGATGGCCTGCGCTACGTCGGCGATACGGGGACGCTGAGCGCGCGGCTGGCGTTCGACGGCAACGACGAATACAACCTCACGGCCCATGAAGTGTTCGGTCTGCTGAGCGACCGGGTGCAGGGGAGTGTGGACCTTGATCCCGCGGTGACGCGCGACACGCGCCTGGACGAACTGAACGGCGCCAATGGGCTGGGCGTCCGGTTGGGGAGCCTGCGGTTCACGGAGAACGGGCCTGCCGGGACATGGACGGCGGATCTGACCGCCGCAACGTCGATCGGTCAAATCATCGACATAATCAACCGTACCGCTGCCGGGGTTGGCTCGGGGTTGATCGCTGATCTCAACGCGGCGAGCAACGGCATTCGGATCACGCCCGGCGACGACGTAGCGATCACTACTCTCGAAAACGGCATACTGGCCAGTGACCTGGGGATACTGACGAGTACGCCCACCGGCGCGGCCATTGAAGGGCTGGACCTCGACCGGCGGGTCACGAACAGCACGCCGATCGCGGACCTGCTGGGCGGCGCGGGAATGGACTTCACGGGCAGCACCTTCGGCATCACCAACGGCAGTCATACTGTGTCGATCGACTTGACGCCTGCTCAAACCGTGCAGGACATCGTCAACACGATCAACAACACGGGCATCGGCGTGCGGGCGCGGGTCAACGACGCGGGCACCGGCATCGATGTGCTGAACGAAATATCCGGCAGTGTGATGTCCATCTTCGAGGAAGGCTCGACCGCCGCGGCGGACCTGGGTATCCGCACGCTGAACACGACCACGCTCCTCGATGACTTGAATTTCGGCGACGGCGTACGGCGCACGGAGGGCGAGGACGATCTGGAGATCGTGGCCAAGGACGGCAGCACCGTGGCGGTCAATTTGGATTCGGCTTCGACGATCCAGGACGTCATTGACTTGATCAACACTGCGGCGACGGCAGCGGGTGTGGGCATTGCGGTGTCCTTGTCCGGGACGGGCAACGGCATCCGCATCGCGGACACGACCGGCGGAGCCGGCGGCTTGCAGATCAACCGCTTGAACTTTTCGGATGCGGTCCTTGACTTCGGTTTGAACGGGGATATCGACGCGGCCGCTACGGAATTTGTCGGTAGCGATGTCGGCGGCGTGAAGGTGGGCGGCGTGTTCAGCGCGCTCATCGAACTTCGCGCGGCGCTGCTCGTCGGCGACGAGCGTGAGATCACCAAAACCGCCGGCAAGATCGACGACGCGCTCACTGACGTGACGCGCGTCCAGGGCCGGCTCGGCGCGGAGGTGCGGGCTATAGAATCGCGCGGGCAGCAAACCCTGGAGGCCGTCGAAGCGACGACTCTGTTGCTGTCGGAAGTCAGGGATCTTGATTTTGCGGAAGCAATTACGCGCTTTCAGCAGACCCAAACGGCGCTGCAGGCCAGTCTGCTGGCATCGGGACAGACGTTGGATTTGTCGTTGTTGAACTTTTTATCGTAGTGAGCAGTCAGTAGCGAGTAGCGAGTAACGAGTAGCGGGAAGCCAAGCGCAGTCGGTCCTTGTGGCGATTGAGCGAACGTTTCGGAGAGTGATGCGATGTGTTATTCAATCTCGGTTTTGCGGCACGACTTGCGATCCGCCGACACCGAATTACCGGCTACTCGCTACTCGCTACTGACTACTGGTTACTGACTACTGACTACTTCTTCGATCCATCGATGAGGTTCGATCGATGAAGCTTTGATGTTGCCGACGAGGAATGTCGCCCGATGGCATGGATGCCGTGGGTGATCGCATCAGGCGATCAGCAACTTTGCAAAACGGACCACAATGAGGAGTGCCTGCGATGATGATTGAAACGTCGCGGTTTGGACCCACCGAAGTTGACGAAAATCGCTTCATCCACTTCGAATTCGGAGTTCTGGGATTTCCAAACGAGAAAGATTACGCCTTGATCCAGACCGCCGAGGGCAGTGGGTTCTACTGGCTTCAGGCCGTCACCCGGGCGGATCTGGCTTTTGTGGTCTGCGATCCGCGGCTGTTTGTGCCGGATTACCGGGCTCCGGTCAAGACCGAGGAGCTGGACCAGATTGGGCTGAAAAACCCCGATGGGGCCCAAGTATTCGTGATTGTCAACAAAGTGGACGATTTGCTGATCGGGAATTTTCAGGGTCCGGTGGTGATAAATGTGGAAACTCGCGAGGCTAAGCAGTTGGTGCTGAGCGACAAACGATATTCGACGCGGCACCCGCTGATGCGGATTCCTCGGCCTTCTGCCGTCGCGAGCAAGAGTGCCTAGCCTGGCTACTGGCCAAAGTAGTGTGAAATGTTCTATAATCACAGGCTGGGCGATCATACAGAGAACAGGCCAGAACCGATCCGGGATTCCCGATTCGGTCGCCTGAAGCGAACGGAGATGGACCGGCTGAACGAGTTGGCAGCGGCATTGCTGTATTGTTCGGCAGACGTTTTCCCGGCGCTTCCTGCGGGTTGAAATGGGACGGCCACTGTGATCTCGCGGACCTAAGTTTGCGACCCGGCGCATCCGTAAGGCCAAGGAAGGAGCCGAGGATGTTGGTGCTATCACGACAACGCGATGAAACGATCATGATCGGCGATGACATCGAGATCACGATCGTGGACATTCGCGGCGACAAAGTACGCGTGGGCATAAACGCCCCCAAGGAAATCTCCGTACACCGCAAGGAAGTGTACGACGCCATCCAACAGGAAAACCGGCGGGCGGCAATGATCAAGCCGGAGGACATTTCCGACGTGGTGGTCGATCCGGAACAGGCCAAGAACAAACGCAGAAGGGATTAGTCACCGGAACACGATGCTCCCGGCCGCTCTCATCGACAAGCGATGGAGCGGGCGGAGATGAGACCGGAAACTCGCAAGGAGAAAAGCGTCAGCCCCACAAAGGCCGACCCAATGGATCACACGGATCTGTGATCACAGCTCAGTCAAGGAGGACTGATCATGAGTCGAATCAACCTAAACATTCCCGCAGTTCAGGCACAACGGCAGTTGGCCGCGACGAATAAGCAGTTGCAGCAATCGCTGCAAAGGTTGAGCAGCGGCCTGCGGATCAATCGAGGTGCGGACGACCCTGCCGGGCTGATTGTCTCGACCCGATTAAGAACCGAAATCAGCGCTGCGGCACAGGCCATCCGGAACTCTGAACGGGCCATCAACGTCATTGCCACCGGCGAAGGCGCGCTGGCTGAGATACAGAATCTTCTGCTGGACGTGCGTAACTTGACCATTGAAGCCGCCAACTCCGGCGCGTTCAGTGACGAAGAGATTCGGGCCAACCAGTTGCAGATCGACTCGGCTGTGGAATCGATCACGCGAATCGCCAATACGACGAACTTTGCCGGGCGCAAGCTCATTAACGGCTCGCTGGATTTCATTACCAGCGGCGTCAAAGACAGCGCGCTCGACGTCGTGAGTGTATTCCGCGCGAAGTTCGGCCGAAACACCAGCATCGGCGTCACCGTCAGCATCCTGCAGTCGGCCGAGCAGGCCCAGCTTCGCTTCGTCAACTCGTCCATCACGACCGGCAGCGTGACGCTTGAGTTGGCCGGCAGCGAGGGCGTGGTATCGTTGACGCTCAACAGCGGGCAGACAGCGTCTTCGATCATTCAGGCCGTCAACAATCTCACCGACGCCACGGGCATCCAGGCAGTGGCCATCAGTTCAAGCAACGCGTCCAGTGGAATGATCTTCCAGAGCGTCGGCTACGGCAGCGACGAGTTCGTGTCCATCAATGTCATCAACGACTCCAGCACCTCCGGTGAGTTTGTCGACTTCGTGCAAGACGCGAGCGGCAACACCGGTGTATCGCGTGACCTCGGCCAGGATGTCGAGGCGCTCATCAACGGCACGCGGACGCTTGGTGAAGGATTGAAGGCTATTCTGAACACGACGCTCTTGACGCTCGATCTGACCTTCGACCCGAGCTTCGCCCAGCAAACGACGAGCTCCACTTCGTTCGAGATCGTGGGGGGCGGAGCGCTGTTCCAGTTGGGACCGCAGGTCGATCCCAACCAACAGGAGCAAATCGGCATCCAGTCGGTGACGGCTTCGCGCCTGGGCAATTCGCTGACCGGGTTCCTGTCGGAAATCGTGACCGGCGGATCCAAATCGCTGGTCAATGGCGCCTTCCGGGAGGCATCGGATATCATCGATCTCGGCTTGGATCAGATTTCGGTGCTGCGTGGACGCCTGGGCGCGCTTGAGCGCAACATGCTCGACACGAACATTCGGCAGTTGCAGATTACGTTTGAGAATTTGACCGCCAGCGAGTCGGTCATTCGGGATACCGACTTCGCCGTCGAGACGACGGAACTGACGCGGGCTCAGATCCTACAGGCTGCGGGAACGTCGGTGCTGGCCATCGCCAACGCCGTGAACCAGAATGTACTCTCGCTGCTCGGATAAGGCAGCCGACGGCGCTCTTGAGGTAGGCATCCGCGCGGGCTGAAGCCCGCGGCTCAACAAGATCTCTCGTGAAGCGAGAAACGCACAGGCAAGTGTTCCTGTTTGCCACCAGCTTTAGCTGGTGGTTAGAGGATCTGCAGATCACTCTTGAGCCGGCTTCAGCCGGGCTTTTGAACTCTTCGAGAAGCCCGGCTGAAGCCGGCTCAAGAAACATATTTCTGGGGCGTTGACCACCGACTAAAGTCAGTGGCAAACAAGACATCAGCGGTGAGTTCACGACGTGTTCACGAAAAATCTTGTCAAGGATTGGGTTCGAGTTGCACGTGCCGGCTGCCCCGGCGGTTGCGCAGGCGGAGGTCAAGCCCTTCGGTCCTGCTGATGTACTGTAGGACAGAGCGCAAATCGTCTGCATCGACGACCGGATCACCATTGATGGCGACGATAAGATCACCCGGCCTGATCTTCTTGGCTTGGGCATCGCTCTGCGGATCAACCTGCGTGATCACCACACCCTCGGCCGCCACACCCTGCAAGTGAAAACGCTGCGCGAGGTCTTTGTCAAGAGTCTCCACTTCAATGCCGAGTGAGGAGAGGTCGGTGCTGTCATCGACCGGTTTCGGCATGTTGCGAAGATCGCGTCTAAACCCTCGGCCGCGGGTCGAGAAGCCATGCGGTTGTCTGCCAACGACAGCACGCAGACTGACCATCTGTTTCCGGCGCCACACATCAAAGGCAAGCAAATCGCCGGGCGTCGTATTGGCGATGTAATCTGTCAGTTCATCGGTCGAGTCAATCGGGTCACCGTTCATATGGACCAGAATGTCATCCTCTCGAAAACCTGCCTCCATCGCCGGAGAGTTGGGAACAACGCTGCGGACCAGCACACCGTGTCGCGCTGTCCAGTCGAGGCGCTTTAGTATTTGCGGTTCCTCTGGAACGCGCTCGGGGACGTCGGGCACGCCCACCATCACCACGCCCAAATATCCGCGCACCACTTGTTCGCCCTTGACCAATATGGGCAGAACCTCCTTCACCCGCGCCGCGGGAATGGCCAAACCGATCCCGTTAAATGATCCGGTTGTACTCTCGATGGCTGTATTGATGCCGACGATTTCGGCGCGCATGTTCACCAGCGGTCCGCCGCTATTGCCGGGGTTGATTACCGCATCCGTCTGAATGAAGCCCTCGTAATCGATAAGCCCGATTTGTGAGCGATCCAGCGCGCTGACGATCCCTTTGCTTACCGACCCTTCATAGCCGAAAGGATTGCCGATGGTCATGACTGGATCACCCACTTGGAGCGCGTCACTATCGCCGATCGGCAATTCGAAGAGATTGTCGGCGTCAATCCGGATGACAGCCAGGTCGGTCATGCGATCCTTGCCGACAAGTGATCCATCGAATCTTCGGCCATCATGCAGGCGAACTTCGATCTCGTCGGCGTCGGCGATGACATGGTTGTTCGTCAGGATAATGCCTTGCTCGGCATCAATGATGACGCCGCTGCCTTGTGCCTGAGCGGGTCGCTTGAGCCGCTCCTCCAGTCGCCGGCTGCCGCGATCCCTCACGTCCTTTTTCTCTTCCTCTGTCAAGTTGTCCCATCGGGGTGCAGATTTGGTGATGATATGCACCACCGCCGGGAGGGCTTTGCGAGCTACCAGGCGGTTGACGCGGGCGAGTTCGTCGACCTCCGCCGGCGTCGGGAGTTGTTGATCGATGACGCTCAGGACCACGCGCTCGGCAAGGTAGGCTGCCTGGCCCACGGCGTTGAATTGCAGGGCGACGGTCGCCAGCAGCAGCGTTACGACGAAGGCGGTCAAAGCGCTTTTCAGTTCGATTCTCGGCATCGCTCACCTCATCAGCGTGCAAGCACGCGTTTCGATTGTGAATACCCCTATGTGTTATACAAGACGGGTATGGAATGGTTCCATTGTCATTATATTCGCTCGATCGACAGTTTTATTGCAATTTGCGTTCGAGCTTGTGGAGCTCTTCCTTCTCCATTTGGATGCTGTGGGCCGCCGTTGGGAATTCGCCGTTGATGATATCCTTGTGATACGCGGCAAAGGCGGTCGTGAGAATTTTGTGTACATCCGCGTAGACTTTCAGCGATTTGGGCGGATGGCCCGCCTTGTAACCGAGCATATCGTGCAGTACGACAACTGTGCCGTCACAATAGGGTCCGGCGACGCAGCCGATGACGGGCAAGTCGGTCCGGCGCGTGATCATGCGGGCCACCTCCATGGGCACGGCCTCCAGCAGTAACATGCAGGCCCCGGCGTCCTCCATGATTTTTGCATCTTCGATCAATTGTAGTGCGGCGTCTGCCGATTTGCCCTGGCACTTGTAGCCGCCGAGCTGGTGAATCGACTGCGGTTTGAGGCCGAGGTGGGCGCACACGGGCACCGTGGCCCGGGTCAGCGCTGCGACCGTGTCCGCCAGGCGGCGATCGACCTCGAGCTTGACCGCATCACAGCCGGCCTCGGCCATGAATCGGCCGGCGTTGTGTATGGCTTCTGTGTTGTTCGCTTGGTAGGAAAGGTAGGGCATATCGCCCAGCAGAAACGCGTTCGGTGCCCCGCGTCGCACCGCTGCCGTGACTTCGATCATGGTGTCCATCTTGGCAGGCAGAGTCGACTTATTGCCCAGACAGACTTCCGCGTAGGTATCGCCCACCAGAATGGCATCCAGCCCGGCCTCGGTCATAAGCTCGGCGGTGGGACAGTCGTAGCACGTCAGCATGGCGAATTTCTCGCCTTGTTTCTTGCGGTTGCGGAGCGTGCTGATGGTGATCTTTTTCGCTGCGTTCATGGCAACAGGATACGAGATACCCGCATCGTTCGGCAAGGGCGGTCGTCCGTCTTTGGTCGCAAATGCTTGGCGCCGTTGGAATTGTTGGTGTTCGTGCAGCTGGCGGCGGAACAGGGATGGTCTTTCCCGGTGCGACACTGAGTTTTAGGGATCGCGGCTTTGGATTTGCAAGCTGCAGTGCCAAGTCCGGAGTAATCAGTTGGCTTGGTTTTCATGTAGCGATCTGGGCTACCACGGATGCGATACGGCGGTCATCTCGTTCTTGGGCTGAGAACCGGAATCCATTGCGCCATAACGACATAGGTTTGCCATGGGCGAGTCTGATAAACAGTACGATTCAATTCGACTCGACTTTAAGCCGCTAATAATGTTAGACTAGTACGTCCTGTAAGAATCGACCTTCGATGTTGAGATGCAGTGTATTGTAAGGAATAAGGATGTCGTCGTCTTCAAAGTTGCGGATTCGGTCTGTCGAGGATGTCACGGTCGTCCGTTTTCAGGAATCTTCGATTCTTGATACGGAATTGATCCATGACATCGCGCACGAGCTGGATCAGTTGATTGAGGCGAAGAACAACAAGAAACTGCTTCTCGACTTCACTGAGGTGACGTTCTTCTCTTCCTCGGCGCTCGGCATCCTCGTGACGCTGAGCAAGAAAATGGCGGCGATCGAAGGGGAGTTGATTATTTGTGCCTTGGCCGCGGAACTCCGCAAGGTTTTCAAAATCACTAATCTGGACAAACTGTTTACTTTCGCTGATGATGAGGATCAAGCCCTGCAGACGCTGGGTGTGACCTCTGTTGCTGGTCCTGCAAAGGAGTAATGTGATGAACGACACGAAACAACTTCTTGAAGTCCGCACCGAAGGGAACGTGCTGGTCATTGCGTTCAAGGCGCCGCATGTCAACGATACGAGCAATCTCGAGAGCCTGGAGGACGCGCTCCGCGAATTGCTGATCGATTTCGAGCAACGCTTCCTGCTCCTGGATTTTTCCGAGGTGGACATCATCGTAAGCCGCATGATCAATTCGCTCGTCTTGATGGTCAAGCGCGTCCGCGCCGAAGGTGGGCAGGTCCATCTGTGCGGTCTGGATCCCAGAGTCGAACGCGTCTTCAAGACCATGCGGCTGGACCGCGTGTTCGACATGTATGATTCACTGGCGGAAGGCCTGGAAACGATGCAGGGGCTGGAGAAGCAACTGCACACGGCCGAGTTCGTGTAACTTCGGTACTCCGTCAGCGGTGCCTTCGATTTCCCCACGGTTCGTATTTCCCTGTATATTACGTCGTGCGTGTTCTCTTGCGCCGGTGTTTTCGTCCCGCTGCGCTCGTGAGACTGGCGTCCGGTGCCGGGCGCGGCGCAATCGCACTGCCTCTTGTCCAGGTTCGAATTGGATCGAACCATGAATGCGCTCGACGAATCTCGACCGATCAGCCTGCTGGGTTTTTCGGAAGGGGAGTTGCACGAGTCCCTGACGCGCGAATGTGGGTCGAGCGTGCCGCGTTTTCGCGCGACTCAAATCTGCGAATGGATTTACCGGCATTACGTTACTCGTTTTGAAGAAATGGCGAATGTGCCTGCGGATCTCAGGGAAACGCTGGCGCGTCGCTATGCCATCGTGCAGTCTGAGATAGTTGCGGAGCAGCGTTCGACGGACGGCACGCACAAAGTGCTGCTCCGCTGGCGGAACGGCGGGACGACGGAATGCGTGTTTCTCCCCAGCAAAGAGCGCGTTACCGCCTGCATTTCGACGCAGGTCGGCTGTCCGGTGAAGTGTACGTTCTGCGCCAGCGGCGTGGGCGGCCTGGAGCGCAATTTGTCGGTGGGTGAGATTGTGGAACAGGCCTGGCGGATAGCCGGGCTGTGCGCGTCGCTCGGCCGGCGGCTGAGCAATGTAGTATTCATGGGCCTGGGCGAGCCGTTGGCCAACTACGATGCCACGGTCGGCGCCCTGCGCACGATCAACGCCTCGTGGGGCTTGGCCATCGGGGCGCGCAGAATCACGATCAGTACCGTCGGGCTGCCGAGCCAAATGCGGCGGCTGGCGGACGAAGATCTGCAAATCACGCTGGCACTCTCGCTGCACGCGCCGACCGATGAGCTGCGCCGCGAATTGATACCTTGGGCTGATCGCGTATCCATCGACGAACTGATCGAGGCTTGCCGGTATTATTTCGACCGCACGGGTCGGGAAGTGACGCTCGAGTACATTCTGCTGGACGGAGTCAACAACCTTCCCCACCACGCCGAGCAGTTGGCCGGCGTGAGCAAGCGCATGCGGAGCAACGTGAATTTGATTTGCTACAACGAAGTTGCCGAATCGGGCTTCAAGCGTCCGACGAACGAATCCGTCGCTGGATTTGCAGCCGCGCTGAGCGAGCGGGGCGTGAATTGTAACGTGCGGCGATCGCGCGGCCGCGACATCGACGCCGCCTGCGGCCAACTCCGCCGAAAGACAACCGAGCCGCGCTGAATTGCATTGCTCAAGGAGCCGCAAGCTTCAGCTTGCGCGATTCATGCAGCGGGGCGGCGTCCAAAACGTCAGTGAGTTCGCGCAGGCTCCCGACAAGTCGGGATTCCATTCCGCCTGCGGCTCCTTGTTTTGCTCGCTATTCAAACGTTGATAACGCTTTGCAGATTGCGTCCAGGTCGTCTGCAACTTTGATCGGGGCGTTGGCATGTGGGCGCGCTTGTGGGTGTGATGACTGTTCATCGCCGACGTGGTAGCGCACGGTGGCATCGGGGTCTTTCAACTCGTGCCCCGTCAGAATGCAGACCACGCGCTGGTCCTTGTCGATCACTTGTTCTTCGAGCAGCAATCGTAACCCGGCAACGCTGGCAGCGCTGGCCGGTTCGCAGCCGAATCCATATCGGCCGATCAGCGCTTTGTGGTCGAGGATGGTGTCGTCATCGACCTCGCGTACGACCCCGTCGGTGACTGCCAGCGCCCGCAGGGCCTTCGGCAGGTTGACGGGCCTGGAGATTTCGATGGCGCTGGCGACAGTTTTGGCCTTGTAGCCCGTGGCGTCCATCGAATGAAAATGATCATCGACTAGTGATTGGTCGATCCGCCCGTCGTTCCAGCGCAAGCCGCGATCGTTGAACAGCGTGTGCAGTGTGTTGGCGCCGGCAGCGTTGATGATGGCCAAACGCGGCACGCGCGGAACCAAGCCGAGTTCCTTTAATTCCAGCCAGGCCTTGCCGAACGCACTGCTGTTGCCCAAATTGCCGCCCGGCACGATAATCCAATCGGGAACCTCCCAATCCAGGCCTTCGAGCACCCGATACATGATCGTCTTTTGCCCTTCGAGCCGGTAGGGATTCATCGAGTTCATCAAGTACAGATTCAGCTTGGCCGACGCTTCCTGTACGCGTTTCATGCAGTCGTCAAAGTCGCCGTCGATTTGCAAGGTCCGCGCACCGTAATCCAAAGCCTGCGAGAGCTTGCCGAAGGCGATCTTGCCGCTGCCGACAAATACGATCGCTTGGACGGGGTGGTCCGGCGTTGAGCCCGCCGAGGCATAGAGGGCCATCGACGCGCTGGTGTTGCCGGTCGATGCGCAGGCTACTTGTTTGTACGCCAGCCGCCGGGCCATGGTGAAGGCGGCGGCCATGCCGTTGTCTTTGAAGCTGCCCGAGGGATTCAAGCCTTCGTATTGCAGAAAGAAGTGGCCCGGCTTGATGCCCAGCTCGCGCCCGAGCAGATCAGCCTGCTGCAAGATAGTTCGGCCCTCGCCGATGGTGACCATTTCGGTCGGTTCGGCGAAAGGCAGCAGCTCGCGGAAGCGCCACACGCCGCTGAAGTCGAGCCGGCCCTGGCCCTGCCGACCGACGGTAGACCAGCGCGACTCGAAGAACTTCAAGTCATTCGGCACCGCAGCGCGATTCCAATCATAGGCTACATCCAGCAGTGAGCCGCAGCGCGTGCATTTGAACTGAACCTCATCCGCGGCGTACGTGGCCCGGCAGTCGGCGCTTAAGCATACTTGGTGGGCGATCGAGTCCATTCAGACCTGCTGCTTCCTGTCGGTCTCGGATTGGAGGATTCTCTTCTCGCTCGGCGTGAGTGATTGCATGCCCTCCCGGTGGACCTTGTCGAGGATGTCGTCGATGTGTTTCTCGCGCTCGGCCTGACGCTGGCGATCCTGTTCCGCTTTGCGGGCCAGCTTGGCGGTGCGCCGGCGAGCGAGCCACGACGGCTTGTTCTGTTTGCCTTCCTGGAAGGCGTCGAACCCTTTGGAAAAATCATAGCCAAACTCATTGTCGGTTTCGAACGCACCGGCTTTGACCATTTGGCGCTGCTGCCAGCAAGTGAAGTAGCCAAAGAAGGCAATACCCAGCAGCAGGAACTGTTCCGTGGCGAGTCCGATCAACCCGAAGATAATCGCGCCGACCATGCCCACGAGCGTGGCGACGAGCGTGGCGGTGCGATAATCCCGGTACTTCCAAATGATCGCTTGCAGCAGGCGTCCGCCGTCCATCGGAAACGTCGGCAGCAGATTGAACAGCAACAGCAGGTAGTTGATTGACCAAAAGACCACAAGCCAGTCGGCGAAACCCCATTGAGTAACGGATCCGCTGCTGACCATCATGAGATGAAACGGATTCAGGGATAAGCGCTCGGCGTTGCCGGTGAGGGCGAACAAAGTGGCTGCCAGGACGCAAAAAACGACATTGACCATTGGCCCCGCGGCGGTGGTGATGAATTGGGCGCGCGGGTTCATCGGGGCATCGACGGTGGCGAGCCCGCCCAGAGGCCAGAGCAGAATGTCGTCCGCGTCGCCGCCGACGGCACGAGCGCCGAAGCAGTGGCCGAACTCGTGGAGCAAGACCGTGCCGAACAGAAAAACCGTGATCACGGCCCACACGCCGATGCTCCCATCTTCGCTCAGCGCGTCGCTCAGGAACCGAAACACGATCCACAGGATGAACAGCAAGTGCATACGCACGCGAATGCCGAACACTCTGCCAAGTGTCAGCGACCAGTTGATCGGATTGTCGCGATAACCTTGCCCGGCAAACATAGGATCAAGTCAAGGAGCCGCAGACTTTAGTCTGCGCGATGCGTCGCGCGATGCCTCGCATGATGCTTCGCGCGGGCTGAAGCCCGCGGCTCCTTGGGTTTCCTCCATTTGCACACAAATGTTCGGGCGAAACCAATCAATTTCCATCACAGTCGGTCGGTTCGCCCCAGTTCCTCGTCCCGCGCCTGCTGCCTTTGAGAGGCTTCGGCGAGCAGTCGCTTTTCCCGAGCGGTCAGGCTGCCGACGCCGTGATCATTGATCTTGGCTAATACTTGATCGACCTCGTTGTTCATTCGATCATCATTTTCCATCTTCCGTCGCCACGGGCTCGGCGGACGCTTGGTGGTGATGACCTTGGCCACCACGCGGCGTACTCCGAGCTGGGA
Organism: Planctomycetota bacterium; assembly: GCA_022573485.1. Taxonomy (GTDB): domain Bacteria; phylum Planctomycetota; class Phycisphaerae; order UBA1845; family CAIVHJ01; genus JACZTW01. Next base: position 4,946 of record JACZTW010000007.1, on the reverse strand, counting down.
AGTCGGCCCGTGCCGCCGCCAAAACGCATATCCCGCCCCAACCACCAGCCCCGCCAAGTGTGCGGCGTCCCCTCCGGCATTCCCACCGCGGTTGATGAGGTTGAGCACATAGAGTCCCAGAAACAACGCCGCAGCCGTCCGGATCTTCATGGGGAAGAAGTATATGATGAGCTGGATCCCGGGGAACAATACTGCGCAAGCGCCGAGGACGCCGAGAATGCAGCCGGAAGCGCCGATGGCTGGCAACTCGGGCAGCCAGTGGAGCAAGTTCGTGCATAGGTAAAACAGATTGCCGGCCAGCCCGCAGGCGGTGTAGAAAATGAAGAACTTGCGGCGGCCCCAATACTGTTCGAGATATCGGCCCAAGAAATAGAGGGCCAGCATGTTGAGGAACAAATGCATGGTACCGGCGTGCAAGTACTGCGACGTGATGAGCCGCCACACTTGCCCAGCCTTAACAGCGGGCGTGAACATGGCACCCCACTCGAACAGCGGGAAGAACGAATCGAGTACGAGAACAACAACGTTCACAATGATCAGGACCGTCGAGACCTGCACGGTCTCCAGACGAACCAGCGGTGGGCGCCGGCCGGTGGCGTGGGCGTAGCCGTCCGCGCTGGCGTAGTCGCGTTCCTGCCAGCCCATTATAGTTGCCCCCTTTGCAGACGAAATGTTGAGAGCGCGGCGATGGTCTTGCCGTCTGAGATGCGGCCGGTTGCGATCATCTGCAGAGCACGGTCCAGACCGATCAGTTCAACGCGAATCTGCTCGGTGCGGTCGAGCCGTTGCTCCGTCTTGCTAAGATCGCGGGCGACGAAGGCGTGCATCAGCTCCGTGCAGATTCCCGGGCAGGTGTAGAATTCGCAGAGCGGTTCGATCGTGCCCGCACAATAGCCGGTTTCCTCTTCGAGTTCGCGCCGGGCGCACGCCATAGGCTCCTCGCCGTCCTCGAGTGTGCCGGCCGGCAATTCGAGCAGTTCCCGGCCGACGGCGTGTCGAAGGTTATGAACCATGACGATTTCGGCTTCAGAGATGAAAGGCAGGACCACGACGGCTCCGGGATGGACGACAATTTCACGCTCGATGGTGCCCACCGGTGTGTTGTGAAACGTCCAGCGCTGCACGTCGAATACGGCAGCCTCCAGGAGTGTCTCAATGGTATCGGGTTTCAAGGCTTCGTCCTTTCAGTTGCAACCGATTATAGACTCGCTACTTAGGGAGTGCAAAGCGAGGATCAGTCCTTGAATCGTCGTGAAGATGGCACTATCATCAGAACGCCCAGAGTCGCAGGCTTCAGCCTACGCGGACGATCCGGGCGTGGGAAGTACTCACAGTGGGAGGATCCGCGCGTGCTGAAGCACGCGGCTCGTTGTGATTTCGGGCATCTGCAATGGCCAGAAAACGTGTCATCATTCTGGGATCGACCGGTTCGATCGGTCGCAACACGCTGGAAGTCCTCGCCGGGCTGCGCGATGAGTTCGTGGTCGTGGGTTTGGCGGGCGGCACGCGCTGGCAGGAACTCGCCGAGCAAGCGGATCGGTGGCAGCCCGAATACATTGCCATCGGCGACGAATCTCTTGAGGCGAGGCTGAAGGCCGAGGCCCCGCCGGGTGCGACCGTCCTGGCCGGCGGTGACGGGCTGGAGGAGCTGGTGACCCGTTCCGAATGCGATATCGTCGTGTCTGCCATCGTCGGCACCGCCGGGCTGCTGGCCACGGTGCGGGCGGTTCGGATGGGCAAGCGCGTCGCGATCGCCAACAAAGAGACCCTGGTTGTGGCGGGGGCCTTGATCACCCGGCTGGCCCGGGAAAGCGGTGCGGAGCTGATCCCGGTCGATAGCGAGCATTCGGCGATCTTTCAGGCGCTGCACTCAGGCCGACGGGAAGATCTGCACAAAATTTACCTGACCTCTTCTGGAGGCCCGTTCCGCACTTGGACGATGGAACAGATTCGGGATGCCAGCCTGGCAGACGCCCAGGTTCACCCAATTTGGGATATGGGGCCGAAGATTACGATCGATTCTGCCACCATGATGAATAAGGCTTTGGAAATCGTGGAGGCACGGTGGCTTTTCGATGTGCCGGCTGACAGAATCGAAGTGTTGATCCACCCGGAGGCGGTGATCCACTCGATGGTGGAATTCCATGACGGTTGTTTGATTGCCCAATTGGGCACGCCGGATATGCGGATTCCGATCCAATATGCTTTAACGTATCCGCGGCGGTTGCCTTCCTGCGGTGAGCCGCTGGACGTCATGGCCTTGAGGCGGTTGAACTTCGAGACGCCCGATGTCGTCCGATTTCCGGCGTTGCAATTGGGCTTTGACGTGGCCGCCAAGGGCGGCTCCGCCGGCGCCGTTCTCAATGCCGCCAACGAAGCTGCGGTCAGCGCTTTTCGGGCGGGGCAGATCAAATTCGGCGAGATTACCGATCTGGTGACGGACGCGCTCAGCCGACATGAATGGATGGACTCTCCGACCATGGAAGAATTGCTCACCGCCGACGCTTGGGCACGGAATGAGGTTGGTGCATGTTTGAAATGTTGACAGGATTTTCGCACGACGTTCTCCATTTGGCCAGTCTCGCCGGCGCTCTGTCGTCGATCTGGAATATTTTCCTGATTCTACTCGGCTTCTCGGTCGTGATCTTCTTCCACGAGCTGGGTCATTTTTCGGTGGCCAAGTGGGCCGGGATTCGGGTGGAGAAGTTTGCCATCGGGTTTGGGCCGGAGTTGTTGGGCTTCAGCAGGGGAGAGACGCGCTACTCGCTGAACCTGCTGCCGCTGGGCGGGTATGTCAAGATGCTCGGCCAGGAGGACTTCGAGGTCGATAAGAGCGGCGAGTTGACGATGAGCGACGATCCCCGATCGTTCATGAACAAGCCGGTCGGCCACCGCATGGCCGTCGTGTCCGCCGGCGTGATCATGAACCTGCTATTGGCCGCCGTCCTGTTCATGATCGTGTTCATGGTCGGCAAAATGGAAGAATCGCCGATCATCGGTGAAGTGGTCGCCGATACCCCGGCGTCTAGAGCCGGCCTGCAAGCGGGCGACCGTATCGTTGAGATCAATCGATTTGAGATCAGCAACTTCAATGAGATCCAAACGGCCGTTCGGCTGGCCGCGCCGTTTGAGCCGTTGACATTCGTCATTGAGCGCGATGGTGCATTCTTGACCAAGAGCGTTGTTCCGGTGCAGAGCGAGATGAACTGGCTTCAGGTCGGCATCGCGCCGGCGTTTTCAAACGAGATCGTTTCGGTATCGGCCGAGTACACTATGATGCCGGGCGCCTACCCGAAACCCGGCGACGTCATCACGGAAATCAACGGCACGAAAATTGACGAAGCAAGGCAACTCTACGTTTGGGCAAAGATGCTGCAAGGCCGCAACAAGCCCAGTTCGATCATTGTCGAACGCCCGGATCCGGCCGACCCTCAAAAACCGAAGAAGCGGATCGCGATTTCGATCAGCAAGAGCATTGTGTTTGCACGCAACGGCTTCAAAAGAGATGCGCCCCAGGACCTGCTCGGCTTGCGGCCGCGGGTCAAAGTATCGCGCGTGATGCGCAAGAGCGCGGCGGCGTCAGCGGGGCTGTGGGCCGGCGACATCATCGTGCGCTGGGGCGAGTACGAGAATCCTACGCCCGATGAGATCCGCAGGAGCATGCTCGATCACGATGATCGAGACATCCCGGTGCGGGTCCGGCGAGATGGACAGAATCTGTCGCACCCTCTGTACTACCGCCCTCGGATTGTGCGAGATCGGGAAGGCGAACTCAAAGCGGTTCCAGGTTGCAAGTTCATTCTAAACGAACAGGATCGAATCATCTTGTCCGGCGTGACCGCGGAGGCCTTCGGCAAGGAGACCCCCGCCGCGCTGGCCGGTCTGCGGAAGGGCTGCGAGATCGTGGCGGTGGACCAGCAGCCGATCAACACCTGGTCGATGTTGGCGGAGCGGTTTCGCGAACTGGCCGGCAAGACCGTGCAACTGACGTACCTGCCGCCCGGTTCGAGTGAGCCGCAAATCGCCATGATGAGCGTTCCGGAATCCCTTTCGACCCTGTTGGATATGCCCAGTTACGCGGGACCGTTCCAGCGCATCAACTTCACTCTGGACGGCCAGACCGAGATACTGGTCTCGTATGGTGGGGAACAGGATTATCTGCCGGCTTATCATCCGCTCGCCATTCGGTACTATCTCGAGCAGCACATCGGCGAGGAAGTGCAGGTCGCGTTTCAGGATGAGGCCGGCGTGGTGCGTCACGAGTCAGTGCGCGTCACGGAAGAAATGGTCGACCCGTGGTATCGGCGCGTGGTCTACAGCATACCGGATTTCCAATTCAAACCTGTCTCGTACCTCAATCGTGAACTGAACCCGTTCAAGGCTGTCTGGGCCGGCACGATGCAGACCTACTACTTTGTGGCCACGACCTACCTCACGCTTCGCCGTCTGATTTTCACCCGTTCGGTGGGTGTGGAGCACATTTCGGGTCCGGTGGGGATCATCGGCATCGGCAGTCGCGTCGCCAAGGCGAGCAAGATCGATTTATTGTTTTTCCTGGCCTTGATCTCGGCCAACCTGGCAGTATTGAATTTCCTGCCGCTGCCGATCGTGGACGGCGGCCTGATGGTCTTCTTGATTATTGAGAAGATCAAAGGCTCGCCGGTCGGCATTCGCACGCAAGTCGTCACGCAACTGGTCGGCATCGCCCTGTTCGCGACGATGTTCGTGCTCATCACGTTCAAAGACATCGCCGACCTGATCGGCTGAAGCGCCGCGGGCGCCGCTACGCGACGCCCGCTGGGTGCGTCTTGCCATTGGGCTATTGAATCCTGCATAGAAAAAGAAGCTACTTATGGTCCCAACTGGATTTTGAGCCCGGCGGCGCGAACGAAAGAACGCAGGAGGGACTGATGGCTTGCGATATCATCGGCCTCCAGGCGCGCCTG
>JACZTW010000178.1 GCA_022573485.1 Planctomycetota bacterium | reverse complement strand
CCATCTCATTAGCGAAGCGGTGAGATGGGATACTTGAATTCTCTGCACCGAACGGTGCAAACTGAATCCTTTGACATTCGTCTCCCCCACCTCGACGCCCGCCGCGGGCGGGCGAACGAGATGGGCCACCCGACCATGAACGGGACCCCTCACAGTTTTAACGATTCTCGGGGCATCTCTGCATCTCCTTGTTCGGCTCCTTGTTTGATGGATTGAAAAAACCACCGTCATTCATGGGGCCGATCTCTTTGAATTTCAACTAAGATTGGCACTCAACCGCTGTAAGGCCCCTTTTTAGATAAAAGAGGAATTGACAAATCTGATAATTATTCTAACCTTTTGTCAAGGGGTACTATGGAATATGAGGAAGACGATAGGAACCATTTTGTTGATGTCTGTCTTTTTGATTGGTTGCAATACTGCCATCGATCAATTTGAACAGCGACTGCTGTGCCTTGATAAGCTCAAGTATCAATTACGAGTAGTGCAAAGTGGCAAATATCCTGATGGACGCATTTATCAGCCTAGAACAATAGTAGATGTACAAGTAACCCAAGACAGGCAAACTTCGAACGTCTCAGGTGAGAGACTTGACGGTTGCTCTATAGGAACATCAGAGCACCCTTGGATTGGGAAAGGCAATGTGCCGCCGATGGTTGACATGATGCGGCGAGCAGATAATATAGGTATGGAGGACGGCCTCCATAAATACATATTGCGGTATGGGGATGATGAGTTTAGAATAATCCATACTTTTTGGTTGGGTGAATATTTAATCAAATGGAGGACAATTCAAGACAGTAATATGGCCAATGATGTTGGTCAGGTGGTCCGTGTCAGAACGTACTCAAACTATAAAGGAGTGAAGAAATAAAAATGTTATTGCCCTCATTAATTGGTGTCCTATTTTTTGCAGGTATCGCAAAAGCCGACTTGCTCAGACGGAGAATTAGGGACAGTCACTAGTTTTCGTCCAGTTAATTGGTGACTGTCCCTGCTTGTCCAGGTTGTTAGGGCCGGAATGCCATGAACGACAGCACGCTATGAGGATCGTCGTTCGGAATCACCTCAGTAATCAGATCGCCTGTCTGTCCATCAAATTTGCGCAATCGGTTTCCCTGCGCACTGCCAACGAAGAGTGCACCATCCTCGTCAAAAGCAAGGGCTTTGGGAAAGGGTGCGCCCTCGTCGCCGCCAGGGATGAAAAGCTCGATGAACTCAAAGGTCGACCCGTCGAACACCAGGATCCCGATGTCTGGATTGGCGCTAACAAATAACCTGCCGTCGGAGCTCCAAACAAAGTCGTCGTAGCTGGTCGCGCCCAACACACCGGCTTCCACTGCGACGCCGATGAAGGCACCGCTTTCGCTGTCGAATAAGTTGATATCCGTCGTCCCGGCAAGGATTGATCCGTCAGGCGCCAAGGCGATGGCGACGGGGTGAAACGGCTCCTCAACCCCTTCGCAACAGGAAAAAGTCTCCTCGATACTCAACGCATCTGGATCGATCTTCAGTAACCCCGCTTGGTCGCTGCAGCTTACAATGATGCTTCCAATATCAAGAACGACCACATCTCCCATCAACCTGCAATTCGGCACAACTACCGTAGCTAGGAGACGGTTGATCACGAAGCCGTCATGGATCTGCAACCCCTCCCCAGAGGCTACATAGAGTCGAAGCCCTTCACTCGTTTCGCCAAAGGCCAAACCTCCTAAGCTTCCTTCACCGCGGTAGAGAACATTTTCATTGTAGTCCTCTGGTCCGTCGAATGGCGCAGCAAGCTGGGCAAAACTGACACCATACGACCGCACAAGATCTCCACTCTTTCCGACAGGATCAAAGAGCATCGGGAGGACGTAAGCCACATGCAGACACCCGCAGATCAAGATCAGAGGACAGACGACGGTGCAGAGAACCAATTGCTTGAGAAAACGGTCAATCGACATCATGAGTTTACCACGTTGCTTTGACAGATAAAGACAGACAAAGGTGTCAGGAAGATTATGTAACCGGTCAAAATTCTTCCTGACACCTTTTCCGGTCCTCGAAGCGTGGGTTCGTTTGGCGCTACACGTTTCGCCGGTTCCGGCTCTCCACTCTTCACGATTCACTCTTCACTTCGCTGCGTCCGCGCGCACCACGACCGTCCTAGGCACGCCTCATTCTTATAACTTGCCACGTGATCGCTGAACGAATCCCCGCCAACCGAGCGCCCGTCGGTGCGAGAGTGAGCGCCTTCATTGCGACATCGCAAAGAGAGAAGCGTCAGGACTTGCTGTGCGGCTGCGTTTCCGCCGATTCACGCCTCTCAAACGGCGTGCCGCATTCGGGGCAGCGGGAACGGGTAAGCTCCCTCAACAAATACCCGCATCCCCGACAATAGCCGTATGTTCTCATCGCTCTTCGACGGATCTTCCAGCAGGCGTTCGCAATTATCATTGGGTATGAGCCGAGAATCAGGAGGAAGCAAGTAAATTGGACGTATACGGGGTCCGTCCAGTTTCGGCTCATCCAAAAAGGACTATTGAATACGACTGTTGCCGGCATACTTATCGCGAGAGCGGCAATCCACCAAGGTAGGAGAGAGCGCAGCCATATGCCGACTAGGAGGCGCCACGCGATAAGGCGACAAAACAGTATGCGACAAACGAGAGCTACTGAGGCACCCTGCAAAGTCAACAATGCGGCCAGGTACAGACTGAGCTTTGCGTTTCCTGCACTCCCGGCGAGCCATGTCAATATGGGGCGGGGCGTGAGTTGACGCGAGTAACTTACCAGGAAGTCCGTGCCAATTCCCTTATTCTTGACGTATTCCTCAAGTTTCAGGCACACAAGCCAAGGAAAGACCTCGACGCTTGACACGATCATGATGGTTAGGGCAACGATCCCAAACAAGCGCCAAAAACAGACACGGTCCCTGCGTCGTCGAAAGATGGTCAGCACGGGCAGCATCTACAGATCGCCTTTGTCTTTCACTCTGACCTTGACCGACTCATCGATGTACTGCGTGCCGTGGATGAACCGCTGGACCATGTTGTCCGAGGCGTCCTGCGTCTCGCAGATTCGGCTGGCGGAGGTGCCGACCGCTACACTATCGTGCAGGTATACCACAGTCCCGTCACAATCGCCCGAATTCGTCACCGCTTTCTTCATCCTGAGGCCTGTGGCGTTGTGATCAGCACGTTGTCCGACTATGATGGGAGTTGTACGATGGTGCGGTCGGCGTCCTACCACTTGGTCCAGCGGCGACTGACGGCAGCGCTGTGGGCTCGGCCGGTTCAATGAACACTTCAGGAAGGAGATTCCTCAATGACGGTTCAATCACGCGCGAAGATGCTCGCACTTTCTCTGGTTGTGTTGGTTGCGTTCCTGTTGCCGGTGCGTAGCGCCTGGTCGTTCGGCGGAGACGAGGCAGCGAAGAAGGACAAGCCGCGTACCTATGACGAAATGGCTGACGCGAAGGCCGACATCGCTGCGGCTCTGGTCAAGGCGAAGAACAACAACAAGCGCGTGCTCTTGATGTTCGGGGCCAACTGGTGCGGGTGGTGCCACAAACTTCACGGCGTCTTCGAGAGCAACAGGGAGATCGGCAAGACACTCTTGTACGAGTACGAGCGGGTGAATATCGACATCGGCAAGATGGATAAGAACATGGACTTGGTCAGGAAATACGGCGCCCGTGCTGACAAAGAGGGCGTGCCCTACCTGACGGTGCTCGATGCTGACGGCAAGGCCATCGCCAATCAGGAAACCGGCGCCCTGGAAGAAGGCGATCACCACGATCCTGCCAAGGTCAAAGCCTTCCTCGACAAGTGGAAGGCCGAACCCCTGGACGCCAGGCGCGTGTTTGAACGAGCACTCTCTCAGGCCGGCAAGCAGCACAAGAAGGTCTTCCTGTCCTTCGGCGCTCCGTGGTGCGGCTGGTGCCGACGGCTGGAGGACTTCCTGGCCCGTGAGGAAATTGCGCAGGTCATGGGTAAGGACTTCGTCAGCCTGAAAATCGACGTCGATCGAATGACCGGCGCTGACGAGATCGTCAAGCGCTTCAATCCTTCGGAGGGTGGCGGCCTGCCCTGGATTGTGTTGGTGGATGCCAAGGGCGGCTCGCTGATTACGAGCTTCGGCCCCAAGGGCAACGTGGGCTATCCGGTCGAACCGTTCGAGATCGCCCACTTCATCGACATGCTCAAGAAGACGAAGACACACATGACCGACGACGACATCCGCAAGGTCGAGCAAACGCTGCAGAAAGTCGCCGAGGATCTCCGCCAAGGCTAACGCTCTGCCCGCCGTCGATTGATGAATGTGCCACTCCTGAGCCGGCGGCAGGCCTTCTGGAATCCGCTTGCGGGACTCGCACCCGCTCCGAATCCGCTGACGCCGTAGGGCCGCTGCGTCGAAGGTCACACCACGCCCAGCCCTTTAATGGCCAATTCATGCCGGAAATAAGAGTTGAGATGCCACGCCCGGTCTTGCTACAATCGTAGTCAGGAGTGGTTATCAGCATCATCTCGGAGAAGGGAAGAGGAATGGGCATTCCACCGATTGGGTCGGTTCTTACCGTGCCTGTGGCGTCTGCCATAAGGGCTGCGGGGATCGTGCATCCCTTTGGATCCGCCGGTAAACTCAGAGCTGGGGTGTCCGGCCTGTTTCTGAAGGTGCAGGCGGAGGTCGCCAGAAGTACTATCGGGCTGGCGCCGCGGCGAGAGGCGCGGAGCGCCTTGCGGCAGCGGCTCCGTGCGGAGATTGAAGCGAAGCGCATCATTCGCCAGGCCCGGCGGGAGGAGGCGGCGATTCGCAAAAGCGTGCGGGAGGAGCTTCGCGAAGAGGCAGCCATCGAGCATTCGCGCGAGGGGCGGATTCGGATGGCGTATTCGGCGGCGGAGTTGCACGAGCTGCTGCAGACGGCAATGCGGTTGAACATTCAAATCTGATGGGATAGCGCAATTGTACGAGACCCGTGCGAGCGCCAAGCGCTGGTGTGGGGTCATTGACCGGGCGCTTGCGCTTCCGGCTCTGATTGGTTCTTCAGGTGCGCCAAGCTAATCCTCTAACTTTCGTCGCCAGGAGGGCATTGTGTCCTTGGTGATGTCCTTCCACAGTCCGCGCCGGGCGCTGCGCGCCCGCTTCTCCAAATCGACAAAGGCAGCCATGCGCGGGTGTTCGAATCGCCGGTCGGCGTAGCCGTGGCCGGTCTCGATCAGAGTGGCGTTGAACAGCGCGCCGGTCTCGTCCAGATAAACATAGGCCAGCACTCGGCCGTACTTGTCGCGCGTGCGCCCGGGGGCGAGTTCCAGCCGAATCCGTCTGGAAAGAAGCGCGTTCTTGGCAAATGCCGAAGCCTCCCGGCCATAGTGGCCCGGCTCGCGACCGCTCTCCGGAATCTCCGGCGTGTCCACGCCCCACAATCGAACGCGCGTCCGCGTGTATCGCCCGTCCGAGATATCGATCTCGAACGTATCACCGTCCATTACCGCTGTGCAATTGAAGGTCTTGTCGTGGTAGCGCGTGCGATCGTCGCCCTGCCAGCCGAGATAGCCGCGATGATCGACATAGGCCAGGATCAGCAGCAGCACGATTACCGCAGATGCAATCGGGCGCCTCTGCCAAAACGGCCGCCAGCGAATGTGTGGCGTGCGTTGGCCCCGGAGGTAGCGGGTGATGCTCATGGATATTGACGAACCGCTCAGTCGCTCGGTGATTCGCGATCGAGTTCAAACGCCGCGTGTAACAGTTGCAGTGCCTTCTGGCCGTCGCCGGCCCGCACCATGCAACTAATCACGATTTCACTCGTGGAAATGTTCTCGATGTTGATGCTGCCGGCAGCGAGCGTGGCGAACATCTTTCGGGCTACGCCGCTGTGCGAACGCATGCCGATACCGATGACGCTGACCTTGCTGATCGGTTCGGAAACCTCGTATTGCGCGGAGGGCCAACTCTCGACAAGTTGATCCGCGACAGCCCGGATGGCGGGGAGGTCGCCGGCTTCGGAAGTGAAGCCGATGTTGGCCAACCGGCCGTCCCGGTGGATGGTTTGCATGATGTCATCGATGATAATGTCGCGTGTGGCCAACTCGCTGAAGATCCGGGCAGCGGCGCCCGGCTCGTTGGGCACGTCGGTGAACACGATGGTCGCGAGGTCTTCCTTCAGCGTCGCCCCGCGAACGACCACATCTTCCATTCCCGGAGTCGAAGCCACGATTTCCGTCCCCGCCGTATCGGTCAGCGAACTGCGTACGCGGATGGGCACGCCGTACTTCTTGCCAAACTCCACCGCTCGGGAGTGCATCACACCCGCACCCAGACTGGCCATTTCCAGCATTTCATCATAGCTGATGCAGTCGATCTTACGAGCCTGCGGCACGATGCGGGGGTCGGCGGTGTAGATGCCGTCGACGTCGGTGTAAATTTCACAGGCCTCGGCCTCAAGCACGGCAGCAAGCGCAACGGCGGTGGTGTCCGACGCTCCTCTGCCCAGCGTGGTGAGTTCACCGCCTTCGTCGATGCCTTGGAAGCCCGCACAAATGACGATTTTGTCTTCGGCGAGCTCTTTTTCGATGCGTTCGCGGTTGATCCGCCGGATGCGGGCCCGGGCGTGTGTGCTGTCGGTGACCAGCCCGACTTGTCCGGCGGTCAGGCTGATGGCCTTTTCCCCCGATTCGGCGATGGCCATGGCCATGAGCGCGATCGACACTTGTTCGCCGGTGGTTAAGAGCACATCCAGCTCGCGTTTGGGCGGGTTTTTGGAGACTTGATGGGCCAGGGCGATGAGCTGGTCGGTGGTTTGGCCCATGGCGCTAATGACCATGACCACGCGGTTGCCGTCGAGCTGGGCCCGGATGGCCCGCCGCGCAGCACGATGGATACGCTCAGCGTCCGCGACGCTGGTGCCGCCGAATTTCTGAACGACCAATCCCATCAAGTGGATTGTACAACGTTCTGACTGAGTTGGCGATTGGCCAAGAGCGGTGGCATCGAGCCCTGCGGCTCTGGGGTGATACGGTCGAGCGATTGCGACTTCGAGATTTGATAAGGCATCATGCGGGTCATCCGCAAGAGCGCGTGATGCTGGCCCTGCTGTTGCGGCAGCGCCGCGGCCTGGGCGGCCAGCGCCATGGCTCGCTCCATGGTGCCGTTTTGGGGCACGGCGCTGTTCTCGCAGAAACGGATTTCATCGTAGGGCGTGCTGGCCCACGTTTCGGCGTTGGTTTCCGATTTTGTGTCCGTCGCGTAGGCGTATCCAATGATTCGCCACTTCGGTGCGATTCGCCGGACCATCTCGAGCTGGTAGAGCACGACCGAATCCAGCAAGCTGCGCGTCGTCGGCAGGATCACGACGGTGACCGTGCGATCCTTGCAGAACGAATGTGTTCGAATCCACCATTCGTCCGTTAGCCAGGGAACGAGTTTCCCTTCGGCATCAGTCGCCTCGATGCACAGCTCGATGGGTTTCTCGGGTTCGACTTCGAGGCACTCACCGATGCCGTCGGCGGGGAAATAGATTCGCTGGGGTTTGATGGGGCGGCGGCGACATTGGGTAATTTCGCGTCGCCGTTTTTCACGCATCCTTGCGTCCATGTGGGCCAGACTCCTTCCGGACCAGCACCGTTGTGGTGCCAGTCTGGGTCATCGGCAAGCCCTCTGGCAAAACTTGATTCCCAAGAGGTGATATCAGTACCAGTATCGCGGATCGCTTGGCTGTGGAGCGTGTCCGGCCGCCATAACTTGTTGCTGTTCAAATGCTTGAGTGAAGATCGGGCGTCAGGCATGGAGGAAGTAACTCATCAGGTCGTGGCCGACGGCCAAGTGCAAGTTGCTGTTCTCAGCGCTGATTTCGCAGAAATCGACGGACGCGTCGGGCTCGATTGAACTGCCGGCCATGCAGAACGGGGGCGGCGTAGCGGTGTGCGTGCGCCGGGCCACTGGCGTCGGATGATCCGGCATGAGCAGGCACTTCCACTCGTCAAATCCGCGGAGCTTGTCCAGAACCGGCCCGACGATGTGCTCGTCGATCTGCTCGATGGCTTGCACTTTGGCGGCGGCGTCCCCGTTGTGTCCTGCTTCATCGGGGGCCTCGATGTGGACACACACGAGATCGAACTCGTCCAACGCTTCGACGGCGCGTTGACCTTTGCCTTTATAGTTCGTGTCGAGATAACCGGTCGCCCCCTCGACGGCCAGCACG
>JACZTW010000177.1 GCA_022573485.1 Planctomycetota bacterium | reverse complement strand
AAGTAAAAGCTAAACGTCGCCCACCGTTCGGGTGCCGTCTCGGCGAATCGATTGACCAGACGCTGAAACATTGCAGGGATGATATCTTCGCGTCCGTATGCGAAGGCAGCCGCGATGCGGTGCACGTGCCCCGATTCCGCGATGCCCATCGTCGTTCCGACGAAGGCCGACACACCGGGGGGCAATGTTGGTCGCGCAAGGGCTTCGCGTAAATCCGCAGGGCCGCGCAGATCCTCAAGAAATACGCCCATCGACACGGCATCAGCGCCACATTCTTGCATCGCCTGGAGATACAACTCAAAATGAGAAAGATGTCCACCGCCCGGAGCTTCGTCGGATTCTTCGTCCAGAACGATCTCATTCACCAAACGGCGAGCCTCCGGATCGGCGGTGGGAAGCCACGGCACCTCGACGCAGGTGACCAATCGCTGTAGTGCCTTAAGCAAGGACTGAAAGTCCCAAACACAGAAAACGTGAGACCGCATGAAGATGCGAAGACTCTCTTCATCCCGCAGTTCATCGTAGAGCGAGTGGGATATCAGCCGGTCGACTAGCTCCGTCGTGTTGATTTCGCAGTTTGCAGTACTCACGCTTCGCATTATAGCTCCATGACTGTTTCAATATCGGTTCACAAGTGCAGCTAACAATAATCAGATTGATCCGCATAACAAGCGGAACTTTGGTTTCCTGCCCGTATGCCACGCTTGTGGATCGTCTGCAAGAGGCACCAACGAGTGGGATCTGCCTGCCGGCAGAGTTTGCAGGGTGGGTCGCGACCGACCATCTTGTTGAGTGCTGAGTGCTGAGTGCTGAGAGAGTGGATCGTAGTTCGTGAATCGCGATTCGTGAAGCGTGAAGAGGGGAGCGCGGTCGGGCGTGTAGCATCAAGCTGACAGGCTGAAACTGGTTACATCTTTGACAACTTCCCCATGTTTCGTGATCATTGGAGCAGGTTTCAGCAGACACCACGTCCAGCGAGGAGGCATGTCATGGTCAGCCGACGACAGTTTCTGGGTTCCCTGAGTATGCCCGCCGCCGCCATTGCCGGGGCGACGCTGTGCCCCGCGCGGGCGTCCGCTGTTCTGAGCAGCCTGGCTTCCTACAACAGAGGCCCGCATGAGGCGGCCGGTGACGAGGACTTCTGGTTCCAAGTCTCGCAGGCGTACACGGTCGATCGCTCGATCATCAATCTCAACAATGGCGGGGTGAGTCCGGCAACGAGGCTGGTTCAGGACGCCATGAAACGCCACTTGGACTTCTCCCACAAAGCCCCGGCGCATACCATGTGGAACGTGCTCGAGCCACAACGCGAGAATGTGCGGGAGCGGCTGGCGGCGGAGTTCGGCACGGACAAAGAGGAAATCGCGCTGACGCGCAATGCTTCGGAGGGCCTGCAGACCTGCCAGTTCGGTTTTGATCTCCAGCGCGGCGACGAAGTATTGACCACGACCGTGGACTACCCGCGTATGATCAACACGTTCAAACAACGCGAGCGCCGCGAAGGCATCGTGCTCAAACAGTTCTCGATTCCTACACCGTGCGAGAATCCGAGCGAAATCGTGTCGCTCTTCGAGCAAAACATCACGTCCAAAACGCGCATGATCCTGGTCTCGCATCTCGTCTTTTGCACCGGCCAAATTCTGCCGGTGCGCGAAGTGGCGGCGCTGGGTCGGGCCAAGGGCATTCCGGTCATCATCGACGGCGCCCACGCGCTGGCGCATTTCAGCTTCAAGATTTCGGATCTCGATTGCGATTACTATGCGACCAGCTTGCACAAGTGGCTTTGCGCACCGCACGGCACGGGATTGCTCTATGTCCGCCGTAACAGAATCAAGGATCTCTGGCCATTGATGGCGGCTTCGGAGGAACAGGACGAGAACATCCGTAAGTTTGAGGAAATCGGCACGCACCCCGCCGCGCCCTATCTGGCCATCGCCGAAGCATTGAGTTTCCATCAGGGCATCGGGCGTGATCGCAAGGAGGCCCGGCTGTCCTACCTGCGCGACTACTGGGCCAAGCGGCTGCTCCGGAATGACCGCGTTCGCCTGCACACCAGCCTCAAGCCGGGCTTCGCCTGCGCGATCGCCGTGGTGCAGATCGACGGCGTGGACACCGGCAAGCTGGTCAGTTGGCTTTGGAAGAAGCATCGCATTATGGCGGTGGCCATCAAGCACGAGGAATTCGAGGGTATGAGGGTCTCGCCGAACGTCTATACCATGCTTCCCGAACTCGACCGCTTCTGTGAGGCCGTCGAGCACGTCATCCGCAACGGCTTGCCCGCCTGAGCGTTAGGTCTAAATTGGCCTGTATTTCGCCCGCCTGAAGGGGTATAATACCCTATCACGTCACTGGGAGGACTGAGTTGCCAGAGCCCGCTGCGCGGGTTCGGTGCATCGGGTTGGAAGGGAGCAATCAACGGCATGAGTGATCCCCAACGGCATGTGACCGGCCTACGGCTTGGGGTGCAGGCGCGCCCGGAGAGCGTCGCGCGGATGCGCCCGACTCGGCCTCTCATTTTCGTCGTGTTGCTCAGGTTGGCGGTCGTTTACGTGGTCATCTTCGAATTCTCCGCCCATTTTCTTTTCAACGAAGCGTCGAGGCCGACCGCGCCGTTGGTAGTCAAATCCGAGGCGGAGGATTCACCGGCGAGGAAGAACATGGCGATTTCGCCCGTCGTGGGGGACAAGTATCCCAGCCTGAGGCGACATCGGCAGGCCTATGCTGGCAAGAGCGACGCGGCGGTGCTTGACTCGTTCTCGCACAGCACGCCGCCTGCCGAGAAAACTAAACTCGCCGGCGAGCTGGACGCGTCTTTCCGCGCGCGTAACTCGGGGGTCGCCGCCGGCCCCTACGACAGGAGCGACGACATTACGCCGCGCGAGGTTCATGAGCCGTCCGACCTTGCCGCAAGCCCGCAAGTTGACGTCGGCACGCTGGTTGTTGCCTCCATCGCCGATGCGGAGATTCCAGAACCCGCGCCGGCCCCGGAGGCGGATCCGATTGCCGAGGAACCCACCGCCGCGAACAGGGTTTCCGATCGCCCAGCCCTGCCGCCCGGCTTCCCGGTATATGAGATTCTTTTTCAGACGGACGATCCTCTTGGGAGGCGCGTGTACGCCGAAGTACTGGTACCCGCTCTCTCGCCTCAGACGCCGAAGCGGGACCGTCGCCGGGTTTCCCGGACCATCGCAGAACTGGAAGGAATCGACGATTTAACACTCTACTGCACGCGGCAGGCCCGTGAGGCTCACTATTCGATGGACTACTCCGATGCTCACCCCAACGCGCTGGCCCAGGGCCTGCTCGGCTCGCTCGAAAGAGGGAGATTCAAAGCCTACAATCCCAGATAGCGGTCTTTTCGATCTCACCATTGCGTGCGGGAATCAGTTTCTCGATGAACATTCGTATCGCTACACCGGCCCCACCGCGTTCTCGAAGCGGGAATCGAGCGACCGCGCTGCGCTGGGCGCGCATCCTGCGCAAGCTCGGGCATACGGTGACCGTCGGGCAGGGCGGCGGGGCGGTCAATTGCGATCTGCTGGTCGCACTGCACGCCCGGCGCAGCGCCGAAGCCATCGAATCGTTTCACCGCGCGCATCCCGAGCGGCCGATCATCGTCACCCTCACCGGCACGGACCTGTACGACGACATCCACCACGATGCGCAGGCCCAGCGGTCGCTTGAAGTCGCCACGCGCCTGATTGTCCTGCACGGTAGGGGGGCGGACGAACTGCCCGTCCGTTACCACGACAAGACCCGCGTGATTTACCAGTCAGCGATACGGCTGCGCCAACCAGTGACGCGAAAGACCGACGTGTTTGAAGTCTGTGTCATGGGTCACTTGCGCGCCGTCAAGGATCCGTTCCGTGCTGCCGAAGCCGCTGCGCTCCTGCCGGAGTCTTCCCGCATCACAGTGCTTCATCTCGGTGCGGCGCTGGATGAGACGATGGCCGTCCGGGCCCGTCGCGAAACGCAGCGGAATCGACGTTATCGCTGGCTTGGTGATCAGCCGCGGCCGAAGGCCCGGCAAATTCTCGCAGCCAGTCGCCTGCTGGTGCTGTCATCGCGGATGGAGGGCGGCGCCAATGTGGTGTCCGAGGCGCTGGCCTGCGACGTGCCCGTGCTGTCGTCTCGGATCGCGGGCTCGATCGGCCTGCTCGGCGAGGACTATCCGGGATACTTTGCCGTGGGTGACACGCAGGGGTTGGCCGACTTGATGTTGCGTGCGGAGCAGGACGAACCGTTCTACCACCAGTTGCAAACGCACTGTCGCGGGCGTGCGCATTTGTTCGAGCCCGACCGCGAGTTGCGCGCCTGGGAAGAGTTGCTTGGTGAATTCGCACGCGCTCCCCTGCGGGTCGCCGCTAAACGAGTGAAGCGTGAAGCGTGAAGCGTGAAGCGTGAAGCGGAAGAAGTGTTCTTCGCATCGTGCTGCTTGTTCAATCCGCAATCCGAAATCCGCATTCCGCAATCGCTAGGCCGGAAACTGGATGTCGGCGACTTGCAATTCGACTGTCTCGCGGCCGTTGTAGGAATTGATGATCGGTTGGAAGGCGACGCGGCAGCGGCGGTGATCGCGGAGATCCTGCAAGTGCTTGCCCAGCCCGAAGCCGATGGCTTTGCGCATGACCTTGCCGTCGCGGAGCGCGAATTGCAGGTGGTCCTGCGTCTTGCCGACGCAGCGCGGCTCGCCTTCGACGTCCAGCCACTTGCTGGCCAGCCGCGGCTTGGGATTGCCGGCGCCGAACGGACCCAGCCGCAAAATCGCCCGCACCGTCGGATCGGTCAAGTCCGCCAGTGCGACCTCGGCGTCGACCCGCAACGCCGGTTGCAGGTCCTTGGCGGTCAGCCTGTTGTTGGCGTAGCCGGCGAACGCTTCGCGAAACGCATCGACCTTGCCGGATTCGATCTTCAGCCCCGCAGCCATGGGGTGGCCGCCGTAGCTGAGCAAGTGCTCGCCGCACTGCTGGAGGGCGAGGTCGAGTTCAAAGTGCCGAATGCTGCGGGCGCTGCCCTGGCCGACGCCGTTGTCGAGCGAGATCATCACCACCGGACGGTGAAACTCATCGACCAGGCGCGAGGCCACGATGCCGATCACGCCCGCGTGCCAGTCTTCGTGGGCCAGCGTGATTGCCCGGCAGTGATCGCGGTGCATCTCGGCGGCGATGACCATTTCCTTGGCTTGCTTGGTGATCTTTCGTTCGAGCGTTCGCCGAGCCCGGTTTTGCTCTTCCAGATAGAAAGCGATTTCCCGAGCGCGGTCGGCATTGGCACGGGTCAATAGTTCGACCGCCAAGCGGGCATGCCCCATACGCCCGGCAGCGTTCAATCGCGGTGCCAGCTTGAAACCGACGGCGTAGGCGTCGATCGTCTCACCGGTGAGCCCTGCCGAATCAATGAGCGCCTGGATCCCCGGATTCTGCGAATGCGGCAGGCTGGCGAGTCCGAAATGGGCGATGACGCGGTTCTCGCCGGTCAGCGGCACTACGTCAGCGATGGTGCCCAGGGCAGCTAGTCCTGTCGCGCTGAGCAGGAATTCGCGGAATTCCGGACTGACCTTCGATGCTTTCGACAGCTTCTGAGCAACGACCCAAGCCAACTTGAACGCCACGCCGGCCCCGCAGAGATCGGGGTTTGGCGAGTCGCCCAGCGCTGTCGGGTGTACGATTGCGCAGCAATCGGGTAGTTCGCCGTGCACGACGTGATGATCGGTGATGATCATTTCGAGCCCGATCTCGCGGGCACGCCGGGCCGCATCGCAGGCAGTGATGCCGCAGTCGACCGAGATCAGCAGTCGACCGCCTTCTTTGTAAATCTTCTCGAGTGCCGCAGTATTGAGGCCGTAACCTTCTTCGAGGCGGTGGGGGACGTAGAGATCAACGTCGGCGTCGGCGAGGCGCAGGACATGCCACAGAATGGCGCTCGCGGTGATGCCATCGACATCGTAATCGCCGTAAATAACGATCTTCTCGCCGTCGCGAACTGCGCGGGCGATGCGCTCCGCCGCCGCTTCGGAACCGGGCAGCGTGTGCGGTTCGTGCAGATCGGTGAGCTTGGGTTGCAGAAACGACCTGGCTTGCGCGACGTCGGTGATATCGCGATTGTACAGGAGCTGGGCGATCAAAGGTGAGACGCCCCAACTGCGCGCCGCCGCCTCGCGCTCCGGCCAATCCGGGGCGATGCGCCAATCCGTGGACATTTTCTTCTCTTCCGTGATCATGTTACGGGGAAGTGTAGGAGCCCATCCGCCGCCAAGCAAGCGCCATCGATCGACACCAAGAATTCACAAGTGTGGACCGAGACCCGATACGCTTCACGACCCACGAACCACTCTCTCAGCACTCAGCACTCAGCACTCAGTCCTTCGCAAGATGATGCGGTCGCGCCATCCCAAGAGCGTACGCGTGTGACTGGCAGCTCATTTGCCAGCGCGACAGATGATGGGCACTTTCATGAGCGGACAAGCCGCCAGTCCCACACCGCCGCGTTTCAGTACTTGACTCGTTACCCACGATCCGCTATACTCATGCACGATTGGGCCGCTCGTGTGAGCCGCCCGTAACCCAAATTGGGCCTGCCGAGGCATGCCCGCAAAAAAAGGAGGCCAACCATGGCCACTCGTTCTCCGAGCGCACAGTTTTCGTGCCACGTCGAATCCTTCCGTCGCCAGGATATTCCTGGCACACTCCGGGGCAAAGTTTCCACGGCATACATTTCAGCCCATGAACTCGTCAAGAAGCTCGATTTCGACGAATGGATGGAAGTGAATCCACGCGTCCCAAAACGCACGCGCAAAGGTGTGCTTTCCGGGCACGTCATTAGTGGTATCTGGCGAACTCTGGACGGTAACCCGTCAGATTTTGCACTCAAAAACCTTGGCTTGTACATTTTGGCCGACGCCGTCGATCACGATCGCGGAAGCGAGGTTCTGAGCTTTAGACTTTCGAACAAGCAATGTCACGGTCTTTGCAATGGCGGCCACACCTACGCGGCACTGCGAGCCTATATCGAAAGACCCGAAAGTGAAGCTGATTTGTCAAGAGAAACTAACCTATCTGAGGCATTCGTTCGACTTCAGATATTCGAAGGCATAGATTCTTCAAAAGTGGTTGAGATTGCCGAAGGGTTGAACCGATCACGGCAGGTCGATGACGCCTCACTCGATGACCTGGGCAAGAAATTTGAGATTATTCGACGCGCCATGGACGGTCAACCTGGCGAGCTCGAGATCGGCTATCACATGGGAGACGTGAACACAGAAACCAAGGAACCATGTGCTTACTACATCACGGAAATCGTACGCTACTTAATGTTCTTTAATTGCGGCCGCTACGACGGAACGCGTCATCCGTATGATCTGTACCGCCATCAAAAGCGCACGATGGACCTATTTCGCGAAGATGTAGAAAATGAAAAAGGGTTTATGCGGCTCGCTTGCAACAACACGCCAAAGATCCTTAGATTGTGGCACCAAGTTTGTCAGGCATTGCCCGACGCCGAAAGTGACGGACGGCGGTATCGTCGCATGGAGGTTAAACCGCGCGGAAAAGACGGAAAGGCAAATACTGCTGGCAGCTACATGACAAAACTCCATTTCATTGACAGTGAAGTCGATTGCGCGATCTTCAATGGATGGGTTATGCCAATGGTCGCCGCCTTCCGCGCCGATGTCGCTTGGGATGTAGATTCAATGACCTTTGATTGGAAGATCGATCCAAATGCGATCATCCCAAACGTCATCGGAGACTTTTACAGGATATGCGCCGAGGCTCACGACAATGGCCGAAAGCCGGATGAAGTTGGAAGAGATGGGTCAATCTATAGTCAAATGTACGACAAGGTTGACCAGTATTTAATGCGTAGGGAACTTGATTTGGCTAGAGAAGAACTTCGGAAGCTTCAAGAAACTGGCAAAGCGGGATAGTCGTGGTATCGCTCAGGGAGCGCCGAATCCGAATACGATTCGGCGCTCCCTTTGCCTCAAAACGTGGTAATACTGTGTATTGGTTTAGCGTCTGGTCGTCCCGTAGGGACATTCGAAAATAGCCCAGCGATTCATCGCTGGGTTCCAGGGCCAGGACTATGATTTAGTCCTGTAGGGACGGCTGAGGCGCTCGACCACGGAAACATTCGACGACTTCATTTCAGTCGTCCCGCACCAATCTTGGCCCGGCGGGGTCACCACCAACGATTCGCGCTTCAGGCCAAGATTGGTGCGGGACTCACGACTTCAAGAGCATC